>JAIVHQ010000162.1 GCA_020200995.1 Flavobacteriales bacterium | reverse complement strand
TTTTACCCTCGTAGTCGGCCAGCATGAGCATGCCCGCAGCGAGGCATTCGTTGAGCGGGGCCTCGGCCTCGCGCGGTCGATAAAACCTTTGTGATCAAGGCCGCTGCCACAGGGCCCGTGCACACGCACAGCCACTTTGCCGCCCTGAAAATCAAAGATGCCGTGGCCGATCACTTTCGCGACATCAGCGGAAAGCGCCCCGATGTGGAAATCAAAAATCCCGATGTGGTGATTCACCTCCGGATTTACAACAACGAAATCTCCCTCTCGCTCGACAGCAGCGGACAGCCGCTCAACAAGCGCGGTTATCGACCGCGCGAGGCCGAGGCCCCGCTCAACGAATGCCTCGCTGCGGGCATGCTCATGCTGGCCGACTACGAGGGTAAAACCAATTTTGTAGACGGGATGTGCGGCTCCGGCACCCTCGCCATCGAGGCGGCCCTTATTGCCAACCGCATTGCCCCCGGCCTGCTGCGTGACGATTTCTCGTTTATGCATTGGAACGATTTTGACCCCGAGCTTTTCGAGGTGATCCGCGAAGCCACGGTAAACCGGATCGGCGAGAAAACCCACGAAATCGTGGCTTTCGACAACGACATCCACGCCATCCGCCTGGCCAAAGAAGCCGCCGAGACGGCCAAGCTCGACGATGTGATCGACTTCCGTCACGCCGACTTTATGTTGGAGCCTCCCCTGCCCGCTCCCGGATTTCTGGCGCTGAATCCGCCTTACGGCGAACGCATCAGGACGGAAGACATCGAAGAGCTCTACGAGCGCATCGGCAGCAGGCTGAAGGAAGCCTACCCCGGCTACCGCGCCTGGGTGATTTCGGGAAACATAGAAGCCATGTACAAAATCGGCCTGCGCACGTTTCAGACCTACCACCTCCTGAACGGAAAAATTGAATGCCGCTACAGCGGCTATCAGATTTACAGCGGGAGCAGGACGCCGAAGGCGGAGACCGCTCAGTAATCGAGCAATTCCCTCACTGATTTCTCCAAACGGCTGTTCGCCAAAAAGTCAGATTCCAAAGCCCCGGCAAAAGGAACCGGGGTGTCGAGACTTGCGCAGCGCATCACAGGCGCGTCGAGGTCGCTGAAGCAATGCTCGCCGATCAGCGAAGCAATCTCACCGCCAATGCCGCCGAACATGGTGTCCTCGTGGAGCACCAGCACCTTGCCTGTCTTGCGTGCCGACCTGAACACCGCCGCCTGATCAAAAGGCACGAGGGTGCGCAGGTCGATGATTTCGATGGAAGTGTCGGGCATTTTATCGGCGACTGCCAGGGCCCAGTGCACGCCCATTCCGTAAGTGATGATGGAGAGTTCGCTGCCCTCGCGCACGGTAGCCGCTTTTCCGAAAGGGATGGTGTAATAGCCGGTCGGCACCTCACCGCGAAAGCTTCGGTACAAGGCTTTGTGCTCGAAATACATCACGGGATTCGGATTTTCGAAAGCGGTGAGCAACAATCCTTTTGCATCAGCCGGAAAGGCGGGATAAACCACATTAAGGCCAGGCACATGGGCAAACCAGGCCTCGTTGCTCTGCGAGTGAAAAGGCCCCGCCTGCACGCCGGCGCCCGTTGGCATGCGAACAGTGACATCGGCATTCTGCCCCCAGCGGTAGTGCACCTTGGCGAGGTTGTTCACAATTTGGTTAAAGCCCTCGGAAACGAAGTCGGCAAATTGCATTTCGACCATGGACTTGCGCCCCTTGATCGACAGGCCGAGGCCTGTGCCGATGATGGCCGCCTCGCAGAGGGGAGTGTTGCGTACGCGTTCCTTGCCGAAAGCTTCCACGAAGCCCTCGGTCACTTTGAAGACGCCGCCGTACTCGGCAATGTCCTGGCCCATGAGTACCAATTCGGGGTGCTTCTTCATGGCTTCGCGGAGCCCGTCAGAAATGGCATCGACGAAGCGGAGTTCGGTAGTCTCGCTGCCGGGAGGTGTTTCATTGAAATCAAAAGGGGCGTAAACGTCTTCTTTCTCTTTTTCTGAATCCGAAGAAATCACAGGCTCGGCGTAAGCTTCCTGCAGGCCGCTGTCAATTTCGTCCTTGAATTCAGCGCGGATTTCAGCCACATCGCTTTCGGAGATGATCCCTTCAGCAAGAAGGAATTTCTCGAAATTCACCACGGGGTCTTTGGCCCCCCACTCCTCCATCAACTCCTGCGGAACGTATTTGGTGCCCGAAGCCTCCTCGTGGCCGCGCATGCGAAAAGTGAGGCACTCCACGAGCACGGGCCGCGGGTTTTTGCGGATGTCTTCGGCGAGGTCGCGCACTTTCGTGAAAACTTCGACCACGTTGTTGCCCGCAACTTGCACGGAGTCCATGCCGTAGCCGAGGGCTTTGTCGATAAATTGGGCACACTTAAACTGCTCGCTCGAAGGGGTGGAAAGTCCGTACCCGTTGTTCTCGATGACGAACATCACAGGGAGGTTCCACACGGCGGCGGTATTCACACTTTCGTGAAAATCGCCCTGGCTCGCGCCGCCATCGCCGGTAAACACGGCGGTGACGGCTGCCTCATTGCCGAGGAGGTGACCGAGGGCTATTCCGTCGGCGATGCCCATCTGCGGGCCGAGGTGAGAAA
>JAIVHQ010000371.1 GCA_020200995.1 Flavobacteriales bacterium | reverse complement strand
CCCTTCGAAAATATCGATGAGAAAAACAGGGTAAAATATATGTACCTACATTAATTTTGTAATCCAATAAAAGTAAAGCCATGAACATCACCATTCACAAAGCCGATAGCAGGGGACAGGCCGATCACGGCTGGCTCAACACAAGCCACAGTTTTAGTTTCGCAGGATGGTATGATCCCGATAAAACCAATTTTGGACTGCTACGTGTCCTCAACGATGACCAAGTGGCGGGTGGAAAAGGGTTCGGAACACATCCGCACGACAACATGGAAATTGTGAGTATACCGCTTAAAGGAAGCCTCGAGCACAAAGACAGCATGGATACCGTGGGCGTGATCAAAGAAAATGACGTTCAGGCCATGTCGGCAGGTACAGGGATACTGCACAGTGAGTACAACCACAAGGCCGATGAGCCCGTTCACTTTCTGCAAATATGGATTTTCCCGAAAGTGAGAGACATCAAGCCGCGCTATGACGAGATGAATTTTGATCCCGCCCTGCGGCAGAATAAGCTGCAGCGTCTGGTTTCGCCCATTGAAGACGGAACGCCGTCGGTCAAAATCAATCAGGATGCTTATATTTCAAGGGTAGCGATTGATGCGGGCAAAGACATCGACTACAATGTCAATAAGGAAGGAAATGGTGTATATGCATTTGTCCTCGAAGGCGAAGTAGTAATCGGTGGTCAGGACCTTGAACGCCGCGACGGTGCAGGCATTGAAGGTGCCGACGCATTTGCCGTAAAGGCCAAATCAGCCGTCGATATACTGTTTATCGAAGTTCCAATGGCTTAATTCACCCACTTTAACAAGAAAAAGCATGAAATCAACTATATTAAAAACCCTTCCCGCCGTCGATGTAGACATGGAAGGACTGGATGTGAAGCAAGCGCTACCCGTGCATGAAGCAGAGCAAATCGATCCTTTTTTGCTGCTCCATCACACACGTGTGCCTGTGATTGAAGGAACAGGTGCGCTCCATTCAGGAGTGCCGCCACATCCGCACCGAGGTTTTTCGGCAGTGACGGTGGTTATCGGCGGAGAAGTGCATCACCGCGACTCGCTCGGAAATAGCAGTGTAATAGGCCCGGGCGGCATACAGTGGGTGAGTGCCGGCAGGGGCATTGTGCACAGTGAGCGCCCTTCGGCAAAATTGGCGGCAGCGGGAGGTGCCATGGATGTGATCCAGCTCTGGGTAAACTCCCCGGCCGATAAAAAGATGGTGCCGGCCTCTTATCATGCAGCCAAGCGAGAAGACTTGCCATTAGTTGAATTGGCTGACGGCGTTGAACTCAATTTGATTGCGGGAGAATACGCAGGGCTCAAAGCCAAAATACCCACATTGAGCCCCATAGATCTGGCTCGCGTGTATGCCTCTGAAGGCTCCGATTTTGAACTCGCCTTTCGCGAAGGTTACAACGCCGCGCTCTACATTATTTCCGGAAAGGGAAAAATAAAGGGACACGGCACCGTGGAAGCCCACCACCTCTATCAATTTGAGCCGGGAAGCGAAGGAGCGGCGATCACTGCTGAAGGTGAAATGGACATCCTAATGATCACGGGGGAGCCGCTCAATGAACAATTGGCCACCTACGGGCCTTTTGTGATGAACAATCAAACACAAATTATGGAAGCCCTCCGCGACCACCAAGCGGGCAAAATGGGCGTCCTCATCGAAGAATAAGACTTTTAAAAGATGGAAACCAAAACAGATATAAACACAGCTACAAGCGTTATAGATGCATTAAATTGGCGCTATGCCACCAAAAAGTTTGACCCGAAAAGCAAGGTGACGGCCGAGGACATGGACACCCTGATGGAAGCGATTCGCCTCGCCGCGAGTTCGATGGGCTTGCAGCCCTATCGCTTTTTGCGAATCACCGATTCCAAGGTGCGCAAGCAGCTGCGGGAGGTTTCATTCGATCAGCCACAAATTACAGATGCCTCTGACATGATCGTCTTCGCAGCCAAGACCGACTACACCGATGCCGACATCGACGACTTTCTCGAAGAGAGTCAAAAGCAACGCGGTTTTGACGATAACCAAATTGCACAAAGGAAGAAGTCCATTCAAAAGCACGTGGCAGGCTTCAAAGGCGAAGACTTGCTCCGCTGGAATGCCCGACAAATGTACATTGCCATCGGGCAACTGCTGACACAGCTGCCATGATGGAAATAGACGCCTGCCCCATGGAGGGTATCAAGGCACCTGATTACGAGCGGATTCTCAAACTCGACGAGAAGGGTTTGAAGGCTTTTGCCGTGGTAACCCTCGGTTACCGCTCAGAGGAAGATGAGCTGGCTGATCAGGCTAAAATTCGCCTGCCTCGAAATCTTCTCTTCGAAGAAATATGATAGCTGAAAGGCCGTAAATCGGCTGATCGTAAATGTTGAATTTTGAAAGCGGCAGCCACAACAGGGCTGCCGCTTTTGTTTTTAGCCCCTTGATTTTTTTTAGCCACGAATGCACGAATGATGGCCCGCCTGACTACGTCATTCGGGCAGGCCTTCGGCGATGCTGCCTTTTTTTGGCCGACAAAACGCTCAGTCCGCCTCGCATTTTTGGCAAGCTTCAAAAAAGCGAAGCTTTTATT
>JAIVHQ010000370.1 GCA_020200995.1 Flavobacteriales bacterium | reverse complement strand
TACTTTTGACCGGGCATCACCACGGCAAACTTTCCTTCCAATTCGGGTTTCATTTCCTTGAAACCGAACCGACCCTTTGAATCGGCATAAGCAGTATCGGCATAAAACAGTTTTTCACCATAATAATTGGCGAGGTAGACTGTCGTATCTTTCACACCGCTCACGGTAAATTGGTATGGGTGATCTTGCTTTGATTTCTTGGTTTTTTGTGCCGAAGTCGTTGAAAAACTGAAAGCCGCAAAAGCTGTCAATGCAATTATCAAAGTGCGCATCATTGCCGATTTTTTTCTCATAGTAACGGGGTCGTTCAAATTACGTGCTAAAGTTTAGTCCAAAACAAAATTAAACAAGAATTTCTCTCTTAAACTCACTTGTAAAGTGGAAGGTTATCTCGGGAAAATTTTGTTGTTCCAGCTGCAATATCCAGGCACTAGGTGCGAGAAAAACGTGGTTCCCGTCTTTGTCCAAGGCCATTTGGTTTTGTTTGATTCGGATAAATTCGTTGAGCTTGTCCTTATTGTCAGAAGTGAGCCAGCAAGCCTTGTAATAGTTGAGGTGCCTGAAGTCGCATTTGGCGCCGTACTCGTGCTCGAGGCGGTATTTGATCACATCAAATTGGAGTTCGCCCACCGTGCCGATTACTTTCTTATTGCCAGGGTCTTGTATGAAAAGCTGCGCCACGCCCTCGTCGGTAAGTTGGCGGATGCCTTTCTCAAGTTGTTTGGTCTTCATGGGGTCGCGGTTTTCAACCTCACGGAAAATTTCGGGTGAGAAGCTCGGAATGCCCTTAAAGTTGAGCGTTTCGCCTTCAGTCAGGGTGTCGCCGATTTTGAAATTACCAGTATCATACAAGCCGATCACATCCCCGGGAAAAGCTTCTTCCACCGTGCTTTTTTCGCTGGCCATGAAGGTGGACGGGTTCGAAAACTTGAGGTTCTTATCGAGGCGAACGTGATGAAAGAATTTATTGCGCTCAAACTTTCCCGAGCACACCCTCAGAAACGCAATTCGGTCGCGGTGTTTGGGGTCTAGGTTGGCGTGAATTTTAAAGACGAAGCCTGTAAACTTGTTCTCGGCGGGCGCTACTTCGCGCACATCGGTTTTTCGCGGAAGCGGGGTGGGG
Organism: Flavobacteriales bacterium; assembly: GCA_020200995.1. Lineage (GTDB taxonomy): Bacteria > Bacteroidota > Bacteroidia > Flavobacteriales_D > Cryomorphaceae > T3Sed10-241. Next base: position 1,471 of record JAIVHQ010000370.1, on the reverse strand, counting down.
GCGATGTCAGTGAAAGTGTCGAGCAGCTCCATTACTCCGAAGTTGTTGAGGGCGCTGCCGAAAAACACCGGCGCCAATTCGGCCGCTGCGTAAGCTTCTTTGGAAAATGGATCGTAGACCCCTTCCACCATCTCAATCTCCTCGCGGAGCTGGGCGGCGGGCTCGTTACCAATTATTTTTTCCAACTTGTCGTCATCAATGCTGTCCAGTGTCACCACGTCGCTCTCGAGCTTGGTTTTATTGGCAGAAAATAGTCGGATGTCTTTTTCGTAGAGGTTGTATACCCCCTGAAAAGTAGCCCCGATGCCAATGGGCCAGCTCAGGGGCCGCGTTTTGATATTGAGCTTTTCTTCGAGCTCGTCGAGCAGGTCGAAAGGCTCTTTGCCTTCGCGGTCCATCTTATTGACAAAGATGATCACGGGAGTGTTGCGCATGCGGCACACTTCCATCAGGCGCTCAGTCTGGGCCTCCACGCCTTTTACGCAGTCTATCACCAGAATTACACTGTCTACTGCGGTCAGCGTGCGGTAGGTGTCTTCCGCAAAATCCTTGTGACCGGGGGTATCCAGGATGTTGACCTGCATGCCGTTGTATTCAAAACCCATCACCGATGTAGCCACTGAGATGCCTCGTTGCCGCTCTATCTCCATAAAGTCGGAGGTAGCGGTTTTTTTAATCTTATTCGATTTCACCGCGCCTGCCGTCTGAATGGCGCCACCGTATAGCAAAAACTTTTCCGTGAGGGTGGTTTTTCCCGCATCGGGGTGGCTGATGATTGCGAAAGTTTTGCGGTTTGAAATGGCTTCTTTGAGGTTCATACATCTTCAATTCAGGCTGCAAAAATACGCAATCTCCGAGGTTCTTCTCAATTAAAGGATTTTGACATTTAAAGCTACCATTCGGAGAAGCATGCAAGTTAAATCCAGGGCAGATTTTACATACCAACGAGCAAATTGAACTCAAAATTTTGGACTGTAAACTCCCACCGATATTATTTTTCGATGACTGCATCTCCTTCGGGAGTACAAGATTCGTGGGCATTCAGAAACAGTTTAGCCGCAACGTTTCTTTTGATCTTTCTATCTTGTGGCCTCTTTTGAGTGCAGATTATTGTAAATCCCTTCTAACGTTATCCACCATTATGCGCAACATCTATCTTTTTATAAGTTTATTTCTGATTGCCACCGGTTCGTTCTCACAGGACGCTTTAGATTCAGATTCATCAGAGCCATTGACAAAATCAGCTCAGGCAGAGGCGAATAATGTCCCGGGCTTTGATCTTGAACTGGAACAAATTGCATCGGGGCTTACACGTCCCTGCGAAATCGTCAATGACGGAGTGCATGCAGATCGCATGTATATCGTGGAGCAACCCGGCCGCATCCGCATCATGGATTTGGAGGGCAACATCGCAGCAGAACCGCTGCTGTCCATTGAGTCGCAAGTATTGTCATTCGGCGGCGAACAGGGC
>JAIVHQ010000369.1 GCA_020200995.1 Flavobacteriales bacterium | reverse complement strand
GGTCGCATGTTACCGTGGATATGCCTGAGGGGAAAGTGCGTAACATCAATGGTAAGACACACAAAACCACTGGTAAGGTCGGAGCCCAAAGTGAAGAACGGTCGGCGCAGTCCTAATTAGAGTCTGTCAGTAAAGTCGGGTGTTTGGTCTTAAGTGCTCGACAGCAAGGTGTGTGAAGACCTAAAATCCGGAGTGCCACTCCCGCGGACTAATGATTTTGGGCCGATAATAACGCAGTGGGAAAATCAAGCCACAGGCATGAGAGCAGACTATAACGACAGACACTTAACAGATTTCGTTACCACGGAAAAGAGACCGTCCTCAAATCCTGGTTCACATCAATCTTTACACCACGCACCCCTGCCCCGGCAGCAGCTTCGAGGTCGCGCATCTTGTCACCAATCATAAATGATGCGGAAACATCTATATTGTGTCGTGCCACAGCTTTTTCGACCATTCCCGATCCGGGCTTGCGGCACAAGCACCTACATATCGCATCGTGGTGAGGGCAGAAATAGGTCTCCAGAAACCGCACCCCCGCTTTTTCAAACTCCTCGCGCATGCACGCATCGATTTTCAAAAAATCTTCCAGACGATACCGCCCTTTGGCAATTCCGCCCTGGTTGGTGATCACGGCCATGGCATAGCCTTTTTCCGTAAAGGAAACCAAGGTCTCGATGACACCCGGAAGGATGGTGAATTCTTCTAATGACGTGGTATAGTCGCCGGGATCGTGATTGATCACGCCGTCGCGGTCCAGAAATACCGCTTTCTGCTTAGGCATTGGGCTCATAAGTGTCAAAGGTACGGTCTGCGTAGAAAACCACGATCCTTTCGATCGATTTTTCTGAGTCGGTAGGCACCATCGGCGGAAAGTCCGCATTCGTTTTTTCGGACTTGTCGGGAGTTTTGATTTCGGGCTGACGAGCGGTGGGAACGGCATTGGGCGATTTCTCTCCGGCGGGAGCCTTTCCGGTGATGAGCCAGCCTGCATCCACCCGCGGAAAATGAAGCAGGATCTTTTGCAGCAAATCCAGCGAAGGTTTATTCCTCCCGTTCAAAATATGAGAAATGGCAGAGCGCTGCACCCCGACGGCATCGGCAAATGTGGCCGCCGTGTGCTGATTGACTTTAATGATGGCGGCGATTCTCTCGGGCAGTTCCATGGCCACAAATGTAAACAAACAGCGTGCAATATTGAGGAGAGAAAAAATTTGACCAAGGCCGCGTCGCGGATCTTTAAGTAAACCGACACTTTCAGTAATACTCATAATACGCTGATTAAAAGGTATACAGAGCGATTGCGGGATTACCTCCACCCTTATTTCGAGCATAAGCACTATGCGCTCGGGCGGGGAGGCACCGAGTTTCGAAGGAAAACTTCTTTCGGGCACTCGGTGATTATCGTTAACCTGATCGATGGCGATGATGCCACGGTGGTGGATTTCCACATTGGGTTGCGCCACGATTTGGTGGAAAAAGCCATGAGCGGACTTTTTGGTCAGCGCGATTATTACCTCACCGACAGCGCTACCCTACTCACCGATTGGCGGCTTCTGAAAAGCGCCGACCCCGAAGAGCGCACCAAGCGCTTTAAAATCAGGGAAATTCGCGATGTAGACGCCATTGGCAATGCTTTCATTGACTTTATGGACCGTATAGGGTTTAGCTTTTTAGAAAAGTACACCAAATTGCAAGCCCTCGACCACCTTTACAACCACAGAACTGCAGTATCGGCCGAACGGTGCAACCACAGCTACCAACGCTGCTTTCGTGCTATGGTGATAGCAGAAATTCGCGGCCGCCGCGACTTGGCACTGCTGCGCGAGAAGCACAGGGCTTACCTCTTGGGCCGCGGATTCGCGGGGCAGGTGGTTCAAAAATTTGATACTAACTTTGCCCGAGCGGGACAAATCTCCCTGAATTGAAAGAAGATATTATTGCCATGAGCGAACCGAAGAAGGACGACGACTTCGTGAATCCTATTGACCCCAAAACCATCACCGACAGACCGGGGCACCTGCCCTACCCGCACAGCATTGGAAGCCCCGCTTTCGCGCCGACCTCAGAGGGTGTGATCAAGGGACGCGCCTATAAAGTGATGGAGGAGCAGTGCGACATGCAGCTCGACCAGATCAAGGAGCAGATCGCCCTGCTGGCAAAGCAAGCTGAAGCTTTGAAGACCAGGGTGAATATCTCGAAAGCGGTGTACGGCGCCGAAATGAATTTTGAGCCCCTTGTCGGGGAAACGTATTATCTATACGCCCGTGAGAACGATCGCTTTGTGCTCTCCTTGATCGGAAACCACGAATGGGGCAAAAAGCTGCCCTACAAGCACTACGTTGCCACGGTAAAGCTGCTTTCCGACCACACCTGGCAAGTGCTTGATGACAACACCGTCAACCCCGCCGAGGACGCTGAGTGAACAGTGATGCGCTGCCTGCGATCACAATCGTCGGGCGATCGCTTATTTTCCGGAAAGGAAAAACATCCTGCCCCTCCTTAAAAATCACGTTTCCGCAAAATATAGAAAATGCCGCCTGTGAAGATGGTCGCCCAGAGGAGCGCAAAACCGAGATCGGCCGCACCCACATAATCCTGCGTGTATTGAAGCGCGTATTTGCCGAAAGGTATGGGCACCAAATTGCCAATGGCTTGCATGGGAAGTATATCGGCTACTACAGACAGGTCAAATATTTTCGAATATAAGAGACCGGCTGCGATAGGTTCCAAAATTACGGTGTACAATAACAGCAGCAATATGGTAATCGCCGTTTTGCGGATGAGGAGCACGAGCCAGATCGCAAATAGGAAGTAGGTAAAAAACTGAAGGGCATGCACCGGGATGAACACGATGTTTTCGAAAATGTCAGCCACTCCCGTCACCGGGCTGTACTTAAATCCGAGTACCAGCCCGGTCACCAGCAATACCGCCGCCGACAGCAGGGCAAGAAATGCCGCAAACGACAGCTTCGACAGAAAAAATTCAGTGCGCGAGAGCCCGTCGATAATATTTTGACGGTGGGTGCGGTAAGAGAATTCGTTGCTCACGGAAATGATGAGTATCAAAGCGGGGAAAACCTTAAAATATCCGGCGAGGTAGGCCAGGTTTTGCCATATGTCGTTGAAATCGTAAATGGGAAGCATGCTCGGGTTGAAGCCCTGAAACTCCACCCCGCGTGAGGTGAGGTAGTCCAAAAACAGCTTTGCGCTGAGCGAAATCGCCAGGAGGGCAATGAGGTAGAGCCCCGTGAGTATCCACAACGCCTTCAGCTTCTTTAGCTTGAGGTATTCTATTTTGATGAGACGGATCATTGACCTTCGGTTTTGAGGATTTCCAAAAAGCGCTGCTCGAGCGATTCGTGGCGGCGGTTGAGGTGGCTCAGGGTTATGCCTTTAGCGATGAGGGCAGCGTTGAGCTCTGACGCGTCGCGGCCTTCGGTGAGGATGGCCGTCATGTGTGCGGGCGCCTCCTTGAGCGAGGTGACGAAATCGATTCCGGAAACAGCCGATTTGAGCGCGGCGCGGTCTTCGGCGTCGATCTCCACGCGGGTATTGGCATTGAGCAGCTCCGCCACGCTGCCCTGATACACGGCCGAACCGATGGCGAGGCGCTGCTTCATTCCTAGTGAGTATGTTTTGAAGGCGTCGTTTTTTCGGTTGCCAAGGCCCACGCGTTCCAGCACAGCGTCGATGCGCTCGCGGGGAGCACCTTTGATTTCGGCCACCACGCGAAGGTTGTCGGCGGCGCTCATGTAGTGGTAGAATGAAGGTGACTCGAGGATGGCACCGATCCGCTTTCGCAAATGGTGGCCCTGCCCTTCACCGAACCAGGAGAATGACCCCGATGTGGCGTTTATCGCACCGAGTACGGTGCCGAGGGTGGTGGTCTTGCCACTGCCGTTCGGGCCCAGCAGACCAAATACCTGACCTCGCTTAATGTCCAGATTGAGATCGGACAGGGCCTTCACCCTTCCGTATTTCTTGGTGAGCCCTTTGATGCTCAATACAGTTTCACTCATCTACAGGATCGTTTTGTTGTTCTTCCAATGGTGGCTCCGCTTGCATCTCTTCCTCAGAATCTTCTGAGAAAGCTGACGGACCAATACCAAATTGGGCGGCTGCAGCACCGACATCGGCGCTCATTAGCTGCATGATCATCTGAGGCGTGATCTTTCCCTCAATTTCGATCGCATATTGCGTGGCATCGTCAGCCATGAAAAAAAGTGTCATCGGGTTCTTTTCAGCATTTTCCATCACAGTGATAGACGTGCCTGAATTGGTCAGCTGCATTAATGTGGAAAAGCCTTCATCATTTTCGCCATTGGTCAGTTTTCGAATCTCTGCAGCCAGCTTGGCATTATCGCCCGAAGCGTAAATCACGCGGCCTCGTTTGATTGTACTGAATTTTTCAGCTGGCTCATCGCCGACAATCATTTTCATAAGTACGCGTACGGTACTGGGGTAAAAGTAGAGGGTGACGCCGCCGTGGTCGCCTTCGATAAGGCGTGAGAAGGTTGCACTTTGTGCATTCACCTGACTAGTAGAGAAAAGTGAGCCTGCAAAAAAGGCAAAAAGAATCAAAGTCCTCAAAACAGGGATTTTACTCATTCTTCTGTTTGTTTTTATCATCGAGGTTTTCGAGGTAGTTCATACCACCCACATTCATCGACTTGGAGAGCGAAGATAGTTTTTCGAGGTCAATAATACCGGAAATGCTCATCACAAAGAAGTTGGACTTCGCTCCCACCACCATCAGCAGCTCACGCACGGTATCGCCCTCTTCGCGGATGAAGAAGCGAACTTTCTCGTCTTTATCGTCGATGCTCATCAGGGTCTCGTACTCGCTTCCGATAGATTTCATGGATGTGTTGAACACCTTGCTCATGCCATCGTCTGATTCCTTGGTGAGGATTTTGATCCCCGTGAGGCCCTTCATGGCTTCCACAGCGGTTTTGCCATCCTTACTTTCGGGATCGATCTTGGCAAAAAGCTGAAACATCTTGCTGCTGATCACGATGGATGTTACGTCCGGATCTTCATTTAGCGCTCCGAAATACCTGTCGATGGCGTCTTGCCCCATCAGCCCCGCAGCATACAGGAGGGCTGCCATCAATGTCAACGCGACTTTTTCTGTTTTCATGTCGATGTAATTAATGTGTAATTATTTTTTGTCTGAGGGCATTGGATTGCCCGTAATAGTCATTTTGCTTTGGTGAAACCGCTTGATCTCTCCTGCAGGTTTTTTGGCGGAATTGAGTTTTTCGGAAGCGAAGTTCAACGCTTCCATGGCTTCTTTCAGCGCCTCTTCGGGATCTTCAAAGCTGTCTTCGGGCTCGGCCGAAGCCAAGGTTTCAATGTTTTGCTTTTCGTTTTGGAAAAAGTAAAAAGCACCCGTCGTCACAGCGATCAGCAATACGGCCGCTGCAGCGAACCGCATCCACAAAGCGAGCGGCAGCAAGGTACCCCCTGAAGAAGCGTCGCGCGATTCGGCTTTTTGCCAAAAGGCGTCGTCAAAATCATCGCCGAGCTCGGGCAGTCCCGCTGCAGTCGCATCGTTCATCACGGCCAGCAAGGCATCCGACAGGCCTTCTCGCCCCTCGGCAACGGCACGCTTCAGGGCGGCTTCCTCCTCAAGCGTCGTTTTGCCCTGCCAGTACTTCTCCTCGAGTTTATGCAGTTCTGCTTTCATCATTTCTCATTTTTGTCAATGCTTCACGAAGGGCTTTCCTAGCCCTGAATATATTCACTTTCACC
>JAIVHQ010000161.1 GCA_020200995.1 Flavobacteriales bacterium | reverse complement strand
GCCTGGAAGGTGGCCGCTACGCTTTCGGAAACGCAGGTGCGCGAAAGGCTCAACCACTTGCTCTCGACCAAAGGAACCACCACGGCCGAAGAATTTCACAAAGAACTCGGGCAAACGCTCTATACAAAATGCGGCCTCTCGCGCAACCGCGCCGATATGGAAGCCGCACGCCGGGAGTTGCTGGATTTGCAGGAGCGCTTCCGCAAAGAACTGCTCATCCCGGGCACCGCTGCTGAGATGAACTTTGAACTGGAAAAAGCGGGCCGCGTGGAAGATTACCTCGAAATGGCCCTCCTCATCACCGAAGATGCCCTGCAGCGCGAGGAATCGTGCGGGGCCCATTTTCGCGAAGAGTACCAAACCGCCGACGGCGAAGCCCTCCGGAACGACGAGGAGTACAAATATGTGAGTGCTTGGGAATACAAGGGAAATAATGAGTACATTCTCCACAAGGAGCACCTCAATTTTGAATATGCAGAAGTGAAAGAACGCAGTTATAAGTAGATGCTGTCCATAAAGCCCATTCTCAGCGTTGCACTTGGCTAAATGTGAGTCATCCCGCCGCGGCGGGACTCCTTGTTTTTAAATCTTGCGTGCGCCTTGATAATGAGCTTTCCGAATCAGCCTCTCGGTTAGATTTACAGACATTAAATAGAGTGAGTGAATAATTTGAAGAACTGAAAAAAAAATGAAGCTGGAACTCAACATTTGGCGACAAGCCGCACCGAAAGCAAAAGGAAAATTCGAGCGCTACCAACTCGACGACCTCGACGCGCACATGTCTGTGCCCGAAATGCTCGACCACCTAAATACCAAACTCATCAAGTCGGGCGGCGACCCCGTGGCCTTCGAGAGCGACTGCCGCGAGGGCATCTGCGGGCAGTGCGGCTTTGTGATCAACGGCGATATGCACAGCCCGGAGAAGCGCACCACCTCGTGCCAAACCCACCTGCGCAGCTTCTCAGATGGCGACACACTCTACCTGGAGCCCTTTCGGGCGGGTTCCTTTCCGGTAAAAAAGGACCTCGTGATCGACCGCTCGGCTTTTGATCGCATCATTGCGGCGGGAGGTTATATCGGGGTGAATACGGGCCAGGCTTCCGAGGCCAACAGCACACTGATCAGGCACGACCTTGCTGAGCAGGCCTTCGACGCTTCCGCATGCATCGGTTGCGGCGCCTGCGTGGCCGCCTGCAAGAATGCCAGCGCCTCGCTTTTCACCTCCGCCAAAATCAGCCACCTCTCTATGCTGCCTCAGGGCCTTCCCGAAGCTGAGCAAAGGGTTAAAAACATGGTGGCGCAAATGGATGCTGAGGGATTTGGCGCCTGCTCATTCACCGGCGCTTGTGAGGCGGTATGCCCGCAGGCCATCTCAATTCAGAATATTGTGGATATGAACCTCCGCTGGAGGAAAGCGCTTTGATTGGGTTTTTCTCAGCTGAAGCCCTCAACCACTAATTACTGCACGCCTCGCAAAGTCCAGTGAGTAACACGCGGCATTCTTCGACTTTCACATTGTCCAGTTTGGGGCGAATCACCTCTACATCCACACAGCGAAGCGACTTGCACTCCCTGCACTGAAAGTGAGCGTGGCGGTCGTGGTGGTGCTCGGCGTCGCAGTCCGAACAAAGGGCGTAGTAGTTTTTGCCCTCAAGGCCCACCACGCGGTGAGCGATGCCTTCCTGCTCAAAGCGCTCCAGAATGCGGTACACCGTGACGCGGTTCATTTTGAGGTCGAGCTTTTCGAGCACCTCATCTGCCGACAAGGCAATCTCGTTGTGCTTCAACACGTCGATGACGCCCTGTTTTTGTTTTGTATTTCGCCTTTCCATGTTTAATTTATAACTCCTGACGGTATATCGGTCTAACTGTGCCCGGACACTATTGCAGCAAAATTGCATTAAAATATTTTTGTAATCAAGGAAGACTGCACTCAAAACTCCCAAAAAACCCCGACCACTGCAAAATTGACAAGGGTGAAATTGAACACCTCGTCCGTATTGGCTCCGCCTTCAAGAATGCGGTAGCCTCCTTTAAGGTCCACTCCTTTACCGAGCGAATAGCGCGCTCCAACAAAAAAGTCAAAAGCCCTGCCTGGCCCGCCGGCCAGTCCGTCGCCCTCCACGTAGAGCCGCCATTTGTCGGTGTGGTAGGCCGCATACACGTGCAGGAGGGGGACGAAGCCCACATCGTCTTTGCGATCGGTGCGGCCATCGGAGGTGAGTTGCACACGGGCGTCCCTGATTTTGGCGGTAAAGCCCACCCCGATGGTCCACGAGTCGGTGAGGAGTACATCGCGCCTGTAGGTGAGTCGGTAGCTGTTGAAGCGGTAGAGTCCGTCCACAAAAGCTCCTTCCGGAAACATGCTGTCCTCAAAGTTGATGTCGAACGGGGCGGGGCCCTCGTAATTCAGCGTAAGCGGGGCATAGAGCCCGAAAATGTGGTTCTTCTCTCCAAAGGTATAGCCCACGCGAACTCGAAAAGGAACCACCGGGCCCTGAAGCTCAAAATCGCCGTTGAAATTAAATTCCGTTCCGCCCTCTCCGGGTATGCGAACGTCGTTGTAGCCCTGAAATGCGAGCCCCGACTCCGCGTCGACGCTC
>JAIVHQ010000368.1 GCA_020200995.1 Flavobacteriales bacterium | reverse complement strand
GGTTAAGGGCGCAAAGAGGAAAAGTTGCCCGCAGATTGCGCAGATGTTGGAGGACGTGAATGGTGTGGAGAGGAAAGTTGCCCGCAGATTTCGCGGATTGCGCAGATGTTAAAGGAGGCGATGGGCCCGCAAAGGAAAAATTGCCCGCAGATTGCGTGGATGGTGATGGTTGGCCCAGAAGACTAAGGTACTTCACAAACAAGCTGTACTGAAAGATGAAAATCCTTGAGACACCCCTCAAAAAAAGCCTCTCGAAATTCGAGAGGCTCTTTAAGTGATATGTATTGCCGATCCTCGGCAGCGGGTTGCTAGTTATACCACACCTTGATCGATCATAGCATCGGCCACCTTAACAAAGCCGGCGATGTTGGCTCCTCGCACGTAGTCGATCTTGCCGTCCACCGTGCCGTGCTTCACGCAGGCTGCGTGGATTTCTTGAATAATACTGCGAAGACGCTCGTCCACTTTTTCGCTCGGCCACGACATGCGGATGGAGTTTTGGCTCATTTCGAGACCGGAAGTGGCTACTCCACCTGCGTTGCTCGCCTTGCCGGGAGCAAAGGCCACACCGTTCTCTTCCAGAAGCTCTAATGCTTCGGGGGTGGTAGGCATATTGGCCCCTTCAGCAACGAGCTTCACGCCACGACCGATGAGTTTTTGTGCATCTTCTTTTTCTAATTCGTTCTGTGTGGCGCAAGGCATGGCAATGTCAATGTCGCAGGGCACATTCCAGGAACGCTCGCCCTCGAAGTACTGGACCCCGTCCATCTCATCAGCCATCACAGAAATGCGCTCGCGACGTTCGTTTTTCACCTCCTGGAGTTTCATGAACCCATCGCTGTGAAATCCGTTTTTGGCATAGACGAATCCGCCCGAATCACTAAGGGTCACCACCTTTCCGCCAAGCTGTATCACCTTTTGAAAAGCGTACTGGGCCACATTACCGGAGCCACTGATGGCCACGACCTTGCCCTCCATGCTATCGCCGTTTACTTTGAGCATCTCTTCGGTGAAGTACACACAGCCGTAGCCGGTGGCTTCCGGGCGGATGAGCGATCCTCCCCAGTTGCGGCCTTTGCCGGTGAGCACTCCCGTAAACTCGTTGCGGATGCGCTTGTACTGACCAAACATGTAGCCGATCTCGCGTGCACCCACACCGATGTCGCCCGCGGGCACGTCAGTGTCGGGGCCGATGTGGCGGAAGAGCTCCGTCATAAAGCTCTGGCAAAAACGCATCACTTCATTGTCCGACTTGCCTTTGGGGTCAAAATCGGCGCCGCCCTTACCGCCGCCCATGGGCAGGGTGGTGAGGCTGTTTTTGAAAATCTGCTCGAAACCGAGGAATTTCAAAATTCCGAGGTTAACCGAGGGGTGAAAGCGCAAACCGCCTTTGTAAGGCCCGATGGCCGAGTTGAACTCAACGCGATAGCCGCGGTTCACCTGGGGCTGACCTTTATCGTCGGTCCATGGCACGCGGAAAATAATGGTGCGCTCGGGCTCCACAATTCTCTCTAAAATATTGTGCTTAACGTATTTCGGATTGTCTTTGAAAATCGGAATGATGGTTTCAACGACTTCCTCAACGGCCTGAATAAATTCGGGCTCGTTGGAATTCTTGGCCTTTACTTTGGCCATGAACTCCTCAATCTCTGTCTTGTGAGCAGTTTCTATCATTAGGTGATGGTGTTAATAGTTGGGCGCAAATGTAGATAAAAAAAATGTGCTCCCGCCGCCTTTGGGCCGAGGTCAGAAAGCACCCTACCGACTGACTGAAGGTTATTTAACACAACCTTTAACATCCCTTATGTAGTGTTCAAATCACACTTTGAGAGGTCTGTTTAGAATCCGAACGTCTGTTTAGTGTCTATGAATGTCGTCAAGTGGCCGGATCAGAAAGTTCATTAGCGAGTACATAGACCAAGACTTTAGATCAAATAAGCGCGGTTTTCCAACCGAACATCGAAAACAGATAAACGGGGCCAAATGATGATCGGATTTGATCCGCGTAGCGGTGACATGACATTAGCCCACGGCTGGTCATTGAGCGTAGCCGAAATGTGAACCGTGGGTTAATATCGGCGTAATGCAAAGGCTTTGGCGGCATTTTTGCCCCGCAAAAATGATGACAAAACCGATTATCAGGGACACAGGTAATCAACAGGTACACTCTAGTTATATAGTAGCCGCAGGCATGACAGAATGCACGGGCGCACGCAGAACCGACCGAAGGAAGTTCACGAAGACCGCTGAACGCTCACAATGCTTGAGTAATTGAAAACAAGGAGTCCCGCCGCGGTGGGATGATTCACATCAAGAACAAGTGCAAGGCAGGTCGCAGATCAAGCAGCATGCATGATAGCGGACATTATGGACGGCCACTTTTTAACAAATTTCATATTGTTTCCCGGGATAGGACCGCACCAAACCATTCAATTCGAGGTTGAGCAGATGGACGGTCACCTTGCTCACAGGCATTTCCACCTTGAGGCAGAGGTCGTCGATTTGCACCTTTCCCGATTCGCGGAGGCAGGCTGCAATTTTCTCTTCGGGTTCACTCAGCTCCACGAAGATTTTATGCTGCACGTGCTTCTTTTTTTCCGGAAG
>JAIVHQ010000160.1 GCA_020200995.1 Flavobacteriales bacterium | reverse complement strand
GCCCTTAAGGTTTCTGAAAGGCCTTTATGGCCCTCGGCGGCGGCTCGCTTCAGGACGGCTTCCTCCTCAAGCGTCGTTTTGCCCTGCCAGTATTTCTCCTCGAGTTTATGCAGTTCTGCTTTCATCATTTCTCATTTTTGTCAATGCTTCACGAAGGGCTTTTCTAGCCCTGAATATATTCACTTTCACCTGGTTCATATCAATTTCCAGCAATTCGCAAATCTCGGTGTAGCTATACCCCTGCACATCTCTCAGGTGAAAAGCTGCCCGTTGCTTCTCGGGCAATCCCGCCGATGCCGCTTCGATCAGCCCTCCCAGCTCTTTGTTCTCAAGCGCATGATGGGGCGAATCTCCGGACGACTCAAAGCGCTGCTCCCTGGTATCGTCGCCGTTTTCCACCCGCATTTTTCGGTCGGCGCGCTTGAGTTGGTCCAGGCATTTATTTCTGGTCAGGGTCATGCACCAGGCCTCCAAACTGCGCAACTCGCCGAGGCGGTCGCGGGTTTCCCAAAGCCTGAGGAGCATATCCTGTACCACATCGCCGGCCTCAGCCTCATCCTTGAGGTAGGAAAGGGCGAAGCGGTACATCTTGTTTTTGTGCACCATCACATTTTTCAGGAATTCCTCCTTCTGCATGCCTCTTTTTTCAGCGGTCGATTGATTGGCAGGACACTCTATTGTATTACGAGCTTCTTGGTCACTTCCGTTTGGTCTTTTTGCAAATGAACCACGTAGATGCCGGGCTTCATGGATGCCAAGTTTAAGGGTTTTTCGATTTGATTCACAAATTCGTTTTGCACAGTTTTACCGGAAGGGTCGTGAATGGTGAGTCGGGCGCCGAGCATATCATCGGGAATTGCCAGGGTGCACTTCTCTCCTCTTTTCACCGGGTTGGGAAAGAGCTTGAAATCCGAGCGGCCTACCTTCTCTCCGTGAAACTTGCCGCCCTGCACGGTATTCATCACAGTGCTCGACATCTTTGACACATCGTCCATTTTGATCCTGCCTGTGATGCTCACAATTACAAAGTTTTGCTCGTGGGCCGCAGCAATCACCAGGCTCTCGGCGATGCCTCCCTTTTCGGAAATAAACATCTCCATGCGGTCGTTTTTGTCGCGAATGCTCATCATGGGCTCATATGAGGCGCTTAGTTTCTTTGAAGCGCGCGCCATGGTTCCGAGGGCATCTGCATCCTCGCTGTCAACTATTACATTGAGGCCCGTGATCTGATCTGCCAGAGCACTGAATTCGTTGTCCGTGTCTTTTTCATTGGATTGCCCCATCATTTTAAACATGTTCCCCGACACGGATATGCGGGTCACATTTTCGCGGTGGTCGTAATCTGCAAATATGTCGGAAGCCGCATTGGATTGGGCCGTGGCCGTGGCTGCGATCATCAATGCGCAGAGGGTGTGGATTGTCGTTTTCATGGTTTCTCGGTGTTGTTTGTCGGGAAGACGACCGAGTGAAACCGATGTTACAGATTTGCTAATTCTTTTGGGAAAAAATTTGAATGTATGCGGTGTTGGGCTGTTTAGGTCGAGGGTCTGCTGTCCTCAAATTATAGGTTTTTTAAGTGGGGCGGTTTATTTTAGTTTCCGCTTGTCTCCGATTCAAAACTCTACATTAATGTGAAGTTTTCCACCGAGTCCTTCTTCCACGACCTTCTTTAAAGTCGAGAGCCGCATATCGCTGATTGCCCTTTCTATTTTGGAGATATACGAACGTTTCACCTGAAGCTTATCCGCCAATTGCTGCTGCGTTAATTGCGCTTCTTTGCGTGCGGATTTCAACATTTCTGCAATCATGTATGCCTGAGCCTTTTCATTAAACTTTCCCCTGCTTTCGCTCCCTTTTTCCCCGTACTTGAGGTCAAGGTGCTCATTGATCGTTTTTACCTTCATAATATTTTCTTCTTAGTCGTTTTGCCCGTTCTATTTCTTTTCTCGGTGTTTTTTGGCTCTTCTTCTGAAAGGCATGCAGTAAAATAACCAGCATGCCCTCATCAAAAAAGCAGAATATGCGATATATGTCGCTGCCCACTTTTACCCGAATTTCATAAATGCCATCTTCCAAGTGTTTAAAAAATTGCTTGGGGACGCGCTCAATGCTGATTACAAGTTCTAAGACATAATCTACTTTCTCTTGTACAGCCTTCGTCTGTGCGTTGTAAAACTCCCAAAAATGATTTTCGAACGGTAGTAATGTTCTCATTTGATTAAACGCAAAGGTAACTAATTGGTTGCTATTTTCCTTATACTTGGTGCTGCATTTTAGAGCTCCGAGGGGTTATAGAACTGATGAAGATCCACCGACAAGATTACGTATAGCACTCATTTTTATATGATAGTAGGCACAGGCCAGCATCTACGCCAAATTAAAATACTTTCCCGGCAGCTGCACAACGAAGGCAGCGCCCTGAGCCCGTCGAAGTGTGAGAGGAAATGCAGGTCGTTTCCATTCGGCCGGTGCAGTGGCGAATACCAACAGCAAAGGTGATCAGGGCTCGAGGAAATGCTTCTATCTTGGGAATAAGAGATTGGAAAGGGATAAGACCGTGCCCCAAAAACTCCTGTTTGGAAGACTTACCGAATCAACATAATAC
>JAIVHQ010000159.1 GCA_020200995.1 Flavobacteriales bacterium | reverse complement strand
CACCGCATCCGTATTCTGAACCGGGCCTGCGAAGGAAAGGAGGTCGACCTCGGCTGCCACCTCACACTAACGAGCGGCGCACCTCTGACCGATGCCGTTGATTGGATGAGGGACAACAAAACAGGCAACTTCCACAGCTACATCCGCCACAACCGGCTCAAAGGCAACGAACGTCGCGAGAAGGAAGGCATCAAAACCGAACTGGCCGCACAAATCAAAGCCCTCAAAGATTTCGGCGCAAAAGTGCGCCACCTCAGCTCCCACCACAATATCCTGTGCTGGTGGAGGCCGCACTGGAATGCCTTTACGGAAATTGCCCGCGACTTTAACATCCCGATCCGCAGTCCGCTGATGCGGCCACTGCAGGACAATGAAGCCTACCTCTTTTCGGTGCGGGTGCGCGGCGTATTTCGCCTATCGCCGAAGCACAACAAAACCATCCGGCTTTTTCACCGCGGCATCGAGGGCACTTTCAGATTACTGCCCGAGGCATTTCGCCGCACCTGTCCCGACTACGCCGATGCCCGCGCCTACGGTCCGCCCCTCAGAATCGCCATGCGCGAAAACGACCTCGCGCGGATTGTCCGCACCAAGCTGGAGGATCTCAACGCTGAACTCAAGAAACTGACCAAAGCCGATCAAAGCACGGAGTTCATCTTCCACCTCCTCCGCGACGATATCGACACGCTTCACGCCTTTCGCAGGCAAATTCGAGAAGGCGATACCGCCTACAACGGCATAGATTGGGGCTATTTCGACCGACGCATCGCGGAACAGCGGGCGCTGATGAAACTGATTTTGCCGGAAGGCGCCTCCAAAACCACATGGGAATCGCTGAACCAACACCAAAACCTACCGCAATGAATGACAACACTTTTCGCATTGGCCTCTGCATGGCCGGCGCCGTATCGGCGGGAGCCTACACCGCCGGCGTGATGGATTACCTCATCGAAGCCCTCGACGCCTGGGAGGAGCGCAAGCGCAACAATGTGCCCGGCACGCCCTCCCACAAAGTGGAAATCCCGGTGATGGGCGGCGCCTCGGCCGGGGGCATGACAGCGCTGATGGCGGGCCTCGCCATGCGCGAGCCGATGCGCCACATCGAGCGTTGGGAGGATGTGCAAAGCGGTGCCGCCGCCGAAAACCGCCTCTACAATGCCTGGGTAAACCTCACGGGCGACGATGTGACTGCGCGCATGCTGGCCCGCGACGATATGGACGACGGCGGTGCCTACTCCCTGCTCCACTCCGGCTTCATCGACGAGGTGGCCCGAGATGCGCTGAACCCCCGAAACGGTGCGAGATTCGACCGGCCCTACATCAGCAAAAGTCTCAAGATATTCGCCACCCTGAGCAACCTCTACGGCATGCCCTACAGTGTGGCTTTTCGCGCCGACGCATCGGCCGAGGAGCGCAGCCACCACATCATCAGCCGGCACAACGACTACGGCTGTTTTCAATACCCCGATCCCGACGGGCTCACCTCGCCGGGCTGGATGCCTTACGACCCGCACAGCCCTGAAGGTCGCGAGCTCATTGCAAATACGGCCATGGCCACAGGTGCATTTCCGGTGGGACTCCGTGCCCGGAAAATACAGCGAAATGCCGATGCACTGCGGATGCACCCATGGTTCAGCGAAGTGATGCGGGGCGCCATTCCCGGGCTGCCTCCCTTTCCGGGAAATGCTTACGACGCACTCTTTGTGGACGGCGGAATGATCAACAACGAGCCCTTCGAAAAGGTGGCTGACATACTCCGCTCCACCGGCGACCATCAGCCCGAAGCCGAGCGCCGCGATTATTCCAAATGCCGGAGCACCGTCCTGATGATCGACCCGTTTCCCTCCGAAATGCCCGAACCGGAATCCCGGCCCGACGACGGCATACTTTCAACCGCCGGGGCCACCCTCGGGGCCATGCTCGGACAGGTGCGCATCAAGCCCGAACACCTCATTGATGCCATGAACTCCGACGACGCAGGGCAGTACCTCATCTCGCCCACGCGGCATTACAACGGCAAAAAGATTTCGGGGAAGCACGCCCTGGCCTGCGGTTCGCTCTCGGGGTTCGGAGGATTTCTTTCCCACAGTTTTCGGATACACGACTTCTTTCTCGGGCGGGCCAACTGCGAGCGTTTCCTGCGCGAGCATTTTACCATCCCCGAAAAGGCGTGCAATCCCGTGCTGGAAAACGGATATGCCAAAATAGATCCTGAGGCCATGAAGCCATTCAGGCGAAAGGACGGCACCTTGCAAATCATCCCCATCTTCAGCGAAGCCCGCGCAGGCCGATACGCTCCCGTGTACAGCAACGGAAGCCTGTGGCCGAGCATTTCCGAAGAGAAAATCAGAAGCTACCGCAAGCCCTTAAGCAAGCGCATCGACCGATTGGTAAAAAACGCTTCGGGCACTTCCGGCACCGACCGCTTCCTGCTCTCGATCGGAATGTGGGTGCTGATCAACAGAAAAGCCACGGGAGCCGTGCTGGATACTTGCATCAGTCAATTAAGGGAATGGGAGCAGCTCGGCGCCGATAGTACGATTTGAGGCTGTCCATAAAGACCGTTCTCATGTCTTCGGTCATGCCTTTGGCTGCTACATGACCAAA
>JAIVHQ010000367.1 GCA_020200995.1 Flavobacteriales bacterium | reverse complement strand
GAAGTAGTTCCCTGCTTTGACGTCCAAAAAAGCGAAGCTGCCGTCGATGCCGGCAACTTCACCCTTAACAAATGCACTGTCGGAGGCATTTAGCAGCAATACATTGGTGTAGGGCTGCGGCATACCGTCGGCACCGTGCACCAAGCCCTCTACCCGCGTTTGCGATTTTGCCGAAAGGCAAAAAACAATCAGAAAAAAGAGTAAAAAATGCTTGGGTGACATGACAACGGTTTTTTGCTTTCCACTATTCAACCAGCATCACCTTTCGGTAAATCTGATCGGCTTCTAACTTTTGGTAGAGCCCCTTCATTTCATCGGCTGCTTTTTTCCACCCCTCACTGCCGTGGATGGCATCATAAGCCGCTTTCGATGGCCACGCTCCTTCAAAATAGTAGTGGTAGGTTTCATCGGAGTCGTCTTCAACTTTATAGAGGAAGTAGCCTGCACCCGGTACGCTAATGGCGGCATTCAAGCGAGCGAGGGCATCGGCAAGCTCGGCTTCCTCCACATCCTTTGGGAGATCGAGCAGGTGGATGCTTTTGTAGCCCATGGGGCCGCGCGGTTTGTTTTCATTGCTAATGTCGTGCGTGATGAGCCATTTATCGCCCTGTTTCTTCCACACGGCCAGGTACTTACCCGATGTTTCCGTCTTCCCATCGGGATGGGTAATGGTGGTAAGGCCGGTTTCTACCAAGGTGTTTTCATCGCCGCTTATGTCGATGGTGGTGAAGGTGAATTTGTAATCGGTATTGCGATCAGCCATTTCTTTGGTGAGGTCTTTGCGCAGGTTTTCCTTTCCGGAAATAAGGGGGCGTTCATTGCTCATGCCCTGCGCATCGTCGGCGTAAAGGGCGAGCAGGGCTTCCACATCGGCGGCGTTGTAGGCCTCCGCGTAGCGTTTTTCCGCTTCCTGGATTTCGGTTTTGATTTGCGCCAGGTCCGCTTTGGGTGGCTGTGGCTCGCAGGCGACAAAGAATAGTGCTGCGAGGGCGAGAAGGGTTGTGTGTTTTTTCATGGTTGTTAAAGATTGGTTTTTAGTTGTTAGTTATACCTGGCCTGAGCACTGGCAAATGTGTCGACCGGCGGGAGTGTTGAGTGATGAGTTATGAGTTATGAGTGTTGTTTGTGAGTGTTGTCAGTTATGCCTGCCCGCCTGAGCACTGGCCAATACGTCGGCCGGCGGGAGTGATGAGTTATGAGTGTTGGGTTATGAGTGATGGGTGATGGGTTAAAAATGGATCAACTTGGTGTTTTTTCATTGATTTAAATGTAACTGCGATTGCCGAAGATCCGCTTCCACATTTTCCGAAAGGGTCTTTTTATTTTCCGAAAAGCGTAAATGAGAACCCGGGACTGAACCTTTAGTAAAATACTGAGCTTTACGGAAACGATCTGTTTGGGCTTGTGAAATGATTATGAACCCTGCCTGAGAAGAATGCCTCCATCGATCGACATCGTTTTATATCGGCTTATCCCCCCTGAAGAATACCCGTTTTAATTCATCTATACTTTCGTAGGCACCTGGCTATACGCTTTTAACCAATTCTTGAATATCCAATTTAATAATTTCCCAAACTTTACCTTTCAAGCAAATCGGCGTGAATTCATATTCAGCTCTTTCAAAGTTAGTTAGTGCTTTCATCACTTCTTCTCTACTGAAATTGTACGGGTATCGATTTATATAGAAATCAATCATTTCATTAAGTGAGAATTTCTCCAACAATGCATGAAAATCCCAAAAATCCTTCTTTCTTCCTCCTCTACCAATAACATCCAACTTCATTGCAGCAATTTCTTCCATGCTGGCTAGCCTGATATCTTTAAATCCAATTAATGGAAAAACAAAATTGTCAGTAAAAAACAAATCCAATTTGACCGAATCAGAGGCTTTATTTCCAATAAAAAAGGATTTGCCCATTCCAATTATATCACCTGGCAACGAGTCGACATAAGAGAATTTTTCGCGAAGAACGTGCTCAATTTTGAGAAAATCTATACTTCCATATTCCGCATCAGTAAACAGATCGATGTCATCTGATTTTCTATGTCCCAGTTGGAGACTTAAAGATGTTCCGCCAACCAAACGAAAATTTTCAAATTCGTTTAGTTTCATTAGCTGCACCAATGTGTTCCATAGCAAATTTGAAACGGTGTTTGAATAGAGATGCATAATAAGCTACAACTTATACTCTCTGATATTTTTTTCTACTGAAGGGAATCTACTCTTCTCGAAAAATTTTAGCTCTTTAGATATTTCCTGTTTCCCGTAAAACTTGATTAGTTCAGTGATCTCCTGCCTGTTTCCTCTTTCTAAAACCCGTTTTATAACGGCTCTTTTTTGTTTTTCCCAATCAATTTGGTTCATATCAGTATCCCAAAAAAGAGCGGTTCTAAACTTATCAAGCATGGGCCTATGGACTGCTGAAATTTTAGTAGCTACAGAATTCACATCATAACTTGACTGCAAGAGCATAAAGTAATCTTGTGCAACATTAAATTCTTTAGAGAGCTTTATCGAAAGTGAAGGTGTTATCTTTCTCTTTTTGTTGATGATCGCACTAATCGTCTGTTTGTGCTCATCAATGGTAGATGCTAATACACTACTTTTC
>JAIVHQ010000234.1 GCA_020200995.1 Flavobacteriales bacterium | reverse complement strand
TTATAAATCCCCTCTAACGTTATCCACCATTATGCGCAACATCTATCTTTTTGCAAGTCTATTTCTGATTAGCACCGGTTCGTTCTCACAGGACGCTTTAGATTCAGAGTCATCAGAGCCATTGACAAAATCAGCTCAGGCAGAGGCGAATAATGTCCCGGGCTTTGATCTTGAACTGGAACAAATTGCATCCGGGCTTACACGGCCCTGCGAAATCGTCAATGACGGAGTGCATGCGGACCGGATGTATATCGTGGAGCAACCCGGCCGCATCCGTATCATGGATTTGGAGGGCAACATCGCAGCAGAACCGCTGCTGTCCATTGAGTCGCAAGTATTGTCATTCGGCGGCGAACAGGGCCTTTTGGGACTCGCATTTGCTCCCGATTTTGCCGAGAGCGGCCACTATTTTGTTAATTATACCTCAAACCAGGGTGGAGGCACCCGCACGTATGTGTCGCGATTTACAGCACAGGGGCCGGATTTTACGGAGACGGTAGCAGATTCTGAGGTAGAGGTGCTTAATTTCTTTCAGGATTTCGCAAATCACAATGGTGGGCAGATCAATTTCGGTCCCGACGGATACCTGTATATTGCTTCGGGAGATGGTGGCAGCGGCGGTGACCCCAACAACAGATCGCAGGATCTCGGTTCATTTCTCGGAAAAATGCTGCGTATTGACGTTTCCGAACTGCCCTACAGCATTCCTCCCGACAATCCTTTTTTAGGAGATCCGGATGCCCTCGACGAGATTTGGGCTTACGGACTGCGCAACCACTGGAAAAATGCCTTTGATGAAGAAACGGGTGATCTCTACATGGCCGATGTAGGTCAGAATGCCGTTGAAGAAGTGAATTTTGAGCCTTCAGGTTTTGAAGGTGGAGCCAACTACGGATGGCGCTGTTACGAGGGCTCAGAGCCTTTTAATATGGACGGTTGCAGCGGTGATGACTACATTTTCCCCATCATGGAGTATACCCATCCCAGCCAGGGCAACGGTTCTCGTTGCTCTATCACGGGAGGACGTGTGTACCGCGGAGCCACTTACGACAAACTTTTCGGTAAATACTTTTTTGTAGACCTATGCAGCGGTGAGTATTGGGTAATTTGGCAGGAAGACGGGGAGTGGCAGGAGTATCTGAGTTCAAATACCCTGACAGGCCAGCTCGTCGCATTCGGTGCCGACCTCGATAGGGAACTCTACGCGGTGCTCGGTGGATCGAATGGCATTATATATAAGGTGAAAGAGAATTGTTCTTTACTGGCAGCAGGCCTTATCCTGGAAGGCAGCACCTTAACCAGCGATTTTGAGGGTGAAGAATATACCTGGTTTCTGGATGGAGAGCTATTTACAACTACAAACGATCCTTTCCTGGAAATAGCCGGTAACGGGGTGTACAGCGTGCAGGTTTCCACTACTGCGGGGTGTAATATTATGTCGCCTGACCTTGAAGTAACGAGTTTGTCGACTGTTGATCAATCGATCCAACGTCTGGGTATTTTCCCCAATCCCGCAATTTCGGAATTGCGCATTGTACCTTCGGAAGAATATCAGGGCGCAGGCACGGTCATTTTCTCGGTATTTGGAGCCGATGGTAGAATGGTGATGCAAGAGACCAGGGCTGCCTTCGAAGAAAATGGTATTTCCCTTGCTGTAGGAGCACTTCCGGCAGGTTTTTATATCGTGAGGGCAGAGGGCGAAAAGATTTCGGGATCCGGAACTTTTGTAAAGCAGTAGCAGAACCAGCTTGCTGAAGCATCGGCGCAGTATTGATGCGTTTTTGGTAACAGAAACTTTTCGATAATTATATGTTCATTATGAAGCAATTAGATACAAATTGTGGAAAAGTATATGCGAGGATGAAATACAATGAAGCCGGAATTTCCAACTTTGATTTTTGTGGTGCCTTGTTATGTTTAAACGGAAGTCGCTGATGAAAATCTTTCAAATCATGTTAAAAACCGGCAAAATTCCCTATTTTCACACATTTATTATCCGCGAATCAGCGAGACCGAGTATGCCGAAAATCCTGTTTGTCAAAGGTTGTCCTATGAAACGAGGCGCTATTTTTCTCTTTTTAGTCACATTTTTGATGGCCGCAGCCCCTGCAGTTCACGGTCAATTTTGGACTGAAACCTTCGGAGTCGACGGTGCACTTTGTGAAACACAAGGAGCCAATGCCAATGGATTTGCCACTGTCAATGGAACCTGGAGCGTGGAAGAGCCGAGTGGCAATGGCTTTTTTTCGAACAGGTGGTACATCAGCGCGGCTGAAGGTGGGTTTGCGCCAGGTTTATGCAGCGCAAACTGCCCTTTTGACAATGTTTTTGAGCGCACGCTGCATGTGGGGGCAAGCGATGAGGACAACGGAGCATTCTATGTCGAAGAGCCCAGCCCGGGCTTTTATGTTACCGACAAACGAGCCATATCTCCCGTAATCGATTGCTCGGGACAATTCAATATCGAACTTGAGTTACATTACATACACACTTCTTCCGCAGCCGACTTTTGCACTGTGGAGTACTTTGACGGAACGGCCTGGAGTTTTCTCGCCGACCTGCCCGATTCACCCGGTTTTTGTGCCCCTGAGCGCACCTGGGATGATTTCACGGTAGCCCTTCC
The DNA here is from genome assembly GCA_020200995.1 of Flavobacteriales bacterium. Taxonomy (GTDB): domain Bacteria; phylum Bacteroidota; class Bacteroidia; order Flavobacteriales_D; family Cryomorphaceae; genus T3Sed10-241. The sequence continues at coordinate 6,831 of JAIVHQ010000234.1, read as the reverse complement.
CGCATCATCCAATTCTAATCCCGATGTTCGCATTGGGTTTCGTTGGAGAAACAACAATGATCAAATCCTCAACGGTGGAGGAGCCGGACATTCGGCGGCCATTGGTTTCGTAGCGCTCAATGCGGGCGCCCCACCCGAATCCCCCGTAGCTGACTTCACCATCGACGACCCTGACACGTTTTGCGAAATGGGCCTTATTCAGTTTTTTGGGGATGCTGTAGTGGATGGAACCTTCTCCACTGGTGTCACAGGGTGGGAATGGACCTTTGAGGGAGGAACCCCTCCCACTTCAACGGTCCAAAACCCAATAGTACAATACCAGACCCCGGGCGTTTACGACGTAACCCTTACTGTAACCGACAATGTAGGTGAAAGTGAACCTTTTACACAAACAGATTTTATTACTGTCCTTGAATGCGGCCCTGACATCGCCATTTCCGCATCTCAGGATGTAATTTGTGCCAACGAGGAGTGTGTTGATTTTACCGATTTGAGCACGGGTGACGATATCTCATCGTGGACATGGACCTTCACATCGCCCTCAGGAGATGAAATTGTGAGCAATGAGCAGAATCCCGCCAATCAGTGCTTCTCTGAAATCGGCTTTTACGACGTAACCCTGGAGGCCGTCGACTCAGAAGGAACGTCAATACAGACATTTGTCAATTATATAGAAGTGTTGGATTGTACGGGCCCTGAGGTAGACTTTGAATCGTCACGTCAGGTCATTTGCCCCGGTGAGTGTATCGAGCTTACAGACCTGTCGACTTCTCCTCTAACCATTTTCGCCTGGAACTGGGATTTGCCCGGTGGACAAGCCGAGGGAGAAGCAGTAGCGGGAAGTTCTACCCAGCAGAATCCCACTGTGTGTTATGACACCCCCGGTACTTACAATATAACGCTGGCTGCAGAGGACCAGGAAGGAGTTTCGGCAATTACGAAAACCATTCAGATTACTGTCGACCCCTGTACAGGACCGCCCGTGGTTGGAATCAACGCCAGCCAAACTGATATTTGCACAGGTGATTGTGTTGATTTTACAAGTGAATCGCTGGGGTTGATCGATGAATACCTTTGGGTATTTCAGGGAGTGGCTGATGTGAATTCGTCAGTGTCTACCGAGCAAAACCCGAGTGTGATCTGCTACAGCACCCCGGGTACTTACAGTGTTACCCTGACCGCTTCGAATTCCTTCGGGCAAATCGACTCTGAAGTTTTCACAAACTACATCACAGTAAGTCAGTGTATTAATCCTCCGGTACCGCGCATTGAGCTGAACACCGATACTGTATGCGCAGGAAAATGTGTCACCTTTTCAAATGTGAGTACGGGTCTTGGAATTGACAGTGTAGCCTGGAATTTTCAGGGAGGCTCACCGACTTCGTCGACAGAAAACAATCCAACGGTATGCTACAACTCGCCGGGAACGTACTCAGTTTCGCTCAATGTGAGCGGCGCTGGCGGCGACAGCCTTAGGGCGTTCAACAATGCGGTTACTGTGGTGAACGACGCGAGCTGCCGCCCTCAGATTGCCATCGCCGGACCCGACACCATTTGCGCGGGTGATTGTGCTCCCTTTACGGGAAACATCACTGATGCGACGAGTGTAAATTGGACCTTTACGGGCGGCAATCCCGAAACGAGTACAGCCGTGAGTCCCGGCGTCATTTGTTTTCCCGAAGAGGGCAACTACGCCATTATTGTCGAAGCATCGAACGCTTCAGGCGCCGCCACGCCTCTGGTTCAAAACATATTTGTGGCCCCAAACCCCGGGCTGAATGCAGGGCCGAACCAAACCGTGAATGCCGGCACATTGGTGACACTGAGTGCCACCATTGCCGGCAATTCCAACCCCTCAGGGCAATTTGAGTGGAACCCCTTCGAGCTGGTCGACAACTTCAGGAATCCCGAAGTGATAACAAGACCCAGAGAGACCATTACATACATTGTCAGTTACAAAGAACAGGGGGGGTGCAGAACCACCGATACCGTAACTGTTTTTGTGAACTTTAATGAAGCGGTCGGTGTGCCGTCCGCATTCTCTCCAAATGACGACGGACGCAACGACCAACTTCGTGTGCTCGGACAGGGCATCACCCAAATGAACTTTAAAGTATTCAACAGGTACGGACAACTCGTTTTTGAAACGACTGAACAATCTCAAGGTTGGGATGGCACCCAAAACGGCCGGCCGTTAAACCCCGGAAATTTTGTGTGGGTGCTTGAGGTGCGTTTTGCTGAAGGCAGTCAGGAAAGGCTTACGGGCGATGTAACATTGGTACGATAGATGAATATGAATAAAGCGATACGAATACTTTTGGTCATTTCTGTTGCCTTCGCCGCGAGCAATGCCGCTACCGGGCAGCAAGACTATCACTTCTCACAGTTTTTTGCAGCACCCATCACGTACAATCCGGCTGCTGCCGGAGCCTTTGAAGGTGATTTCAGAAGCATGGTGAATTACCGAAACCAGTACAGTTCGCTTTCGGAGCCTTTTCGCACCATGGCCTTCACCGCTGATATGCCCATTAAGCTCACGGATGATGCGTACGATAAGAATTTTCTAGGTGTAGGTCTGCATGTTGTGAGTGACAATTCAGGAACATTGAACTTTAATACGCTTCACATTGCAGGATCGGTTTCTTATGCCCTGGATCTCGGCGGCACCAATGCCAATCCCAATTATATAGCTTTCGGCCTTCAGGCGGCATACATCCAGAGGTCACTTGACTTCAACGGGGCCACCTGGGAAAATCAGTGGGTGGGAACGGGATTCAGCCCGGGCCTGGCCAGCGGCGAATCATATATAGGTATGATGAGTGAAGACAACATCGTGCTTGGCGCCGGCGCCACGTGGTTCAACTCCATCGACGACAATACCCGCCTATTGGTCGGAGCCTCATTGCTCAATGCAAATGCCCCACGCGTAGAACTCATTGGCGACGAGAGCGCACTTTTCCGAAAAGTTGTGGTTCACGGAGGTATGGCCATCGCGGCACCCGGTAATGTGACCTACCTGCCCAATGTATTTGTGATGTTTCAAGGTCCCAATCGTATTATCGATGTAGGGGGGGAAGTGGAATTTTCGCTCTGGGACCGCACCCAGTTTACCGATTTTCGAAACAACCTCTCCACCAACGCCGGTGCGTATTACAGGTATCAGGACGCCATTTATTTTGTAGGCCGAGTGAATTACTACGATTTCTCACTTGGAATCAGCTACGATTTTACCACTTCGTCTCTTTCACGCGGCAACAATGGCCAGGGCGGGGTGGAGTTGGTGCTTGGTTACCGCACGCGATTCAGTGGTCCCGGAACAGGCCGGCAGAAATTGATCAATAGCAAAGGAATGTGATTGTAATGTCACTGTAAAAAGGTTTCCGTCCTGCCTTCGGTCATGCTTTAGGCTTGATTCAGCAACTCCATCCTGCGACTCGCTTTTTACCCGCCCGACAAATGTCTATTTGGAGCATTTAATTTGTCTTGGAGGGCTTCCATATTTTCAATTACACGAACATTCCGGGCTTCAAGCAGCTTTCGTGAACCGCTTTCGGTAGGACCCGAGTGCGACCTTGCCTTCAATTTTGCCTACTAACCTGAGTTCGATTGTTATTCGGGATTTCAGATGGTCATAAAATCCCGATTTACAAGGCGCATTTTTAAAGCTTTAGCGGGCTAAAGCGATAAAATGCAACGCAGTAGATCGGATTTTATGGACAAGTCTCCGCCAACCTACCGGCATTTCGATGACTCACTTATCCATTTTATGCGCTCGGTTACTTCATCGATTCGCTCGTGTTCCGTATAAATAATTTTAAATCAAGCGTTCTGAATCCTGAAGAATAATCGAACTCAGGTTACTATAATGTCTCAGGCTTAATCTGAGAAATTGATGCAAATTATTGGCCTATAGTGTTGTTGATATGTGCTTTTAGATCTCGCCGTTCGATCTCCCTGAGAGCATTAACTTAATGCGTGGTTCATCGCACCTGTTATTAAGTTTCTCGAAAAGGTAAAAAACTGCATTGTACCTGTTTTTGAATAAAAATCATATTCGCTTCATCTGGCTTTGGATCATCTTCACCTGGTCGTCAAGCATTTTGTTTTTATCGAGCTTTTTCACTTCAGTCAGGAGGTTCATGGCTTCTCTCTTCCGACGCTTCATTACGGCTATACCCGCGAGGTTCAGCTTGGCCATCGCCTGATCGGTCTTCATTCGCAGACCTTTTGCCAGGGCTTTCCTGAAAAACTTCTCGGCTTTAGTGGCGCTCTGTGTTTGAGAGTGAATCAGGCCGATGAGGTAGTAATAATACGCTTCTTGCGAAGAGCGGAGCTGCTCAGGGTGCTTGATGCGGTTGAGTGTGCGGCCCGCTTTTTCAAATTTGCCCCTGCGCAAATGCAAGAAAGCCAACAAAATGAGCTCGTGCTTGAAAAGGCTTAAAACAAAAATTCCTGCGATGAAAACAAAAAGAATTCCATTTCCAATGTTTCCTATCGTAAATTGATAAGCACTCCAAGCCAGTGAAAGGGCGATAAGCACGTACTTGATGATTTTGTTGACCATTGTAGTTATTGTTTTGGCGGGGCAAAGGTAATGACTCAGGACGTATTCCCTTTGGAAAATAGAGCCGACGTTAACAGCAACCGCTTTTCCGAAAGGAATACCAACCTTCGAACTTATTTTTTTCGTGAATATCCCAAGCGATTTTTAACTTTGCTATCATTGAAATGCAATAATTTACACCCTTCCGCGCCTGCAAGGCGGAGGTATTCATAGCTAAATTTGAAACCCCATGAAAAAAAGTGTACTCCTTATTTTTGCCGCCACTTTTGGCTTGCAAGCTGCCTTCTCACAATGTGACCTGCTACGCGGTCCGGTGGTGATCAATGAATTTTTGGCTTCGAATGAAACCATCGCTGAAAATTCCTTAGGTCAGTTTGAAGACTACATAGAACTTTACAACACCGCCAATGAGCCTTTCAATCTCGACGGTTATTTTTTGTCAGACAGCCGTGGCTCAACGGGCCGCACAAAATACAGATTCAGCGATGTGATCATTCCCGCAAACGGATATCTCATGGTATGGTGCGACGGGGTGGGAGATCCCGAGATGGAAGGGTTGAATGCCGACTTTGCCCTCAGTGGCACTGAAGGCGAGCGCGTGGTTTTGTCCAATCCCGACAGCGTCATTGTAGATTATGTACGTTTTGGCCCCATCGAAAGCGATGTTAGTATAGGCCGCTTTCCCAATGGCACGGGACCATTTATGCGGATGGTTCCGACTTTTAACGGCGCCAACACCAATGGGGATTCATTCGATGTAGCGATTAACGAATACATGGCCACCAACAGCAATACAGTATCCGATGAGTTCGGAGATTTCAATGATTGGATTGAATTGTATAACAACGGAACTGCGGCGGTGGACCTCTCAGGATATCTCCTGAGTGACAACGAAAACTTTCCGGGCAAATTCACTTTTCCCGCAGGCAGCGTAATCGGTCCGGGCCAATACTTCATCGTGTGGGCTGATAACGAGCCTGTACAAGGGCCGTATCACGCCGATTTCGCACTTTCAGCGAGCGGTGAAAAAGTAATTCTCAGCAGCCCCGACACCACTACCATCGATTTTGTCTCTTTTGGAGAGCAAACCACCGATGTGAGTGAAGGCCGCTTTGTCAATGGTTTCGGAAACATTATTCCATGCATGGCGCCCACTTTCGGTGCTGAAAACCTGGGTACTGTTAGCAGCTTCAACATGGAATCATCCAAGGGAATCATCGAGATTTACCCCAATCCCGCGACCTCTGAGTTTTTTGTTGAAAATCCAACAGGTGAATTGATGGTAATGAGGCTGTTTGACCTAAACGGACGCGTAGTACACGAGCAGCAACTTCAACCGTACACAAATTCTGTGAATGTATCGGGCCTCAGCGCAGGTATATACCTGTTGCATACCCCATTTGGTAGGTCTAAGCTGGCTGTGACAGATTGAATGTAATTGGCGTACAACTTTTATGGAAGGTATGCGTCACTTTATTGCAAGATTATTTGAACTGACCAAATCCCCAATGATGCGATTCAATTTAAAGGAGATTACCTCATTGTCACTGTTTTTTGCGTTTGCATTAGCAGCCGAAAGTCAAGTGGTAATCAATGAAGTATCAGCAGCCAATTACAGCCAAACCCAGGACAACTTCGGAGAATTTGAAGACTGGATTGAGCTTTACAACACTTCGGGCTCGGCTGTGGACCTAAGTGGGTATTACCTCAGTGACCGCATCAATAACAATACGAAATATCAAATACCCGAAGGAACTGTCATAGGGCCCTCCGGCCACTTGGTCTTTTGGTGCTCAAGTCGGAATACAGACGGGGGCGGGAGTTATCATACCACATTTAAGCTTACGCAATGTGAGTCCGAGCCTGTAGTATTCAGCGATCCTTCCGGAAATATCGTTGATCTTTTCGAATTCGAATATACCAATCAGATGAATCACTCCACGGGGCGCGCTCCTGACGGAGCAGAAGAATGGATGGTCTACCAGTTACCAACGCCGGGCGGATCGAACAACACCCAAACCTACGCACCCTATCCCAAGAAGCCCGTATTTAGTCAGGATGCAGGATTTTACGAAGGTAGCGTGACTGTTGAGATAACCACAGACCAACCGAATGCCTCGCTCCATTACACATTAGACAGCTCTACTCCGACGGAAAATTCGCCCGAGTACACAGGGCCGATTACCATTACTGAAACCACCGTGCTCAGGGCAGTAGCAGTGAGCAGTGATCCGCTGGTGCCTAAAGGTTTCGTCGAGACCAATACC
>JAIVHQ010000158.1 GCA_020200995.1 Flavobacteriales bacterium | reverse complement strand
GCCGCCCGAATTCCGCCTCCGCTACAGGCTCGTCGCCGAACTGCCCCTCGAAGGTTATCGCATTGACCCGGGCGAGTGGTATTTCATTACCTCCAACGAGCCCATTTTTGGCGTCCGCGGCGGCACTTTCAGTATTGAAAACCGCCTTATGGGCTCACTCGGACACTACTTCAGTAATCGGCAAAAACTCGAAGGCGGTATCGATTACCGCACCGATAGCTTTCTGGACGGTGGCCTGCGCCAGCGTTTTTGGTTCAAAGTTGGTTGGTTTGTGAATATTTGATTCATTGATTTCATAATTTCGCGACACGTTGGGTTGAAAACAGGTCGCAGTTCGGTTTCTCACGAGTTTGCCGGTGAGCACTCCCCCTCGGCCGATTTGCAGGCCTATCCAAAACCGAGCAGGGGTCACTTGCATAGTATTTTGCCGGAAGGCGCCCTAACACTCACCCTACACAACCCGAACGGACAGCGGGTGATGGAACGCGGACTGAACGGCGATGCCACTTTTGAAGCTGACGTATCGCGACTGGCGCAGGGCATCTACCACCTCACGGTGACCGATCGCAGCGGACACATGCACCGAAAGAAAATTGCCGTACTTTGATGAGAATCTTCGAGAAAGGCAGCTTTGCCGGAATCGTTAAAATCCCCATTAAAATGAACCTCTCAGACCTCCACACCGACGATAAGCCCGTTTCGGCCAAGCCGTTTTTTAAAGATGGTGAAGGCACGGCCATCAGCATCCGGATCGCCGCCGGCGAAACCCTGAAAGAGCATGTCAGCAAGGTGCCGGCTGTGCTCATCTGCATCGAAGGTGAGTGCACCTACAGCGAGGGCGATGCTGTCAACAGCCCCATGCATCCGGGCACTTATGTAGAAATAGCTTCGGATGTGAAGCACGCGGTGACGGCGCAAACGGATGTGAGGCTTTTACTGGTGAAGTAATTTTTTCCACAAAATGTAGTGCGTAGAATTTCTCACTCCTCCGAGCGCATTGCAAGGCCATTGAATTCGCCACAAAGTCAAAGCAGAGTTGGTTATCGAAATGCTCTAACTGCCGTGAAACGGGCTGGTGCGTTCGGCTAATTTCTCGCATGCAGAAAAACCGGATCAGCATCGAAAGTGGAGTAGTGGTGCTGATACAGATTGCTTTTTGCAGAAAGCATTTGTAAAAATTGGTTTTTGTAGAAAACATAATCTATCTTCGCTTTATCCAAAAAGCAAAGCATGGATCATCTCATTGAAAAATCCGAAAAGAAAGCCAAGCAGGTCGCTGATAAGCAACGACGCTATCTTTTCGGGCAAATTGATTGGGAACAACGACTCATCATTGTGCTCGGCTATCAGGGTGTGGGCAAAACCACCATGTTGTTGCAATACCTCTCATCTGCAGAGGCGAAAGGCATCTATTTGAGCCTGGATGACTTTTACTTTGAAGCCAACCGGTTGGTTGAAACCGTACGACAACTATACGCATCGGGCCATCGGCTGTTTCTGCTCGACGAGGTGCACCGCTACCTGTATTGGTCCAAAGACCTGAAGCAAATCTATGACGACCATGAGGACATCCAAATTGTGGCCACGGGCTCTTCCATACTTGACGTATCAAAGGGCCACGCCGACCTCTCGCGCAGGGCGGCGGTTTACAACCTCCACGGGCTTTCATTCAGGGAGTACCTCCGTTTCCGGAAAAATGTGGAATTGCCCGCAGTCACGCTATCCGAAATCTTAACGCGACACCATGAAATCGCTCCCGAGTATTCCGATGCCTTTCGCTTTCCCTCCGACTTCTCGGATTATTTGAAGTACGGACATTTCCCTTTCTTTCTCGAATCAAAGCGCACCTACCTTCAAAAACTGGAAGAAACCATCAACCTGGTTATCGATACGGACATAGCACCACACGAAGACTTGCAGCACTCCACCGCGAGGACCATGAAAAAATTGCTTTTCGTTTTAAGCGGATCCGTGCCTTTCACCCCAAACATCAACAAGCTGGCCGAGAAAATGGAGACCACCCGAAACACCTTGCTCAGGATGCTCGATTATTTGGACAAGGCCCGCATATTGCATTTGTTGAAAGTCGATACCAAAGGTGTGAGCTATTTACAAAAGCCCGAAAAAATTTACCTGCACAACACCAATTTCATCCACGTTTTTTCACCCAAGCAACCCAATATCGGCAGCATCCGCGAAACTTTCTTTTTCAATCAACTCTCTGTGATGCATTCGGTCACCTCTTCAAAATTTGGTGATTTTATGATTGACGACACCCACGTGTTTGAAGTGGGCGGTGCCAACAAAAGCAGGGACCAAATTCGCGGTGTACCCAACGCCTACCTCGCCCTCGACATCCCGGGTGGCAGCGAACGGCAGATTCCATTGTGGCTTTTTGGGATGATGTATTGAGCGGGAAGAGCCTCGAAGCAATGTGTTAGGAATATGGAAAAGGAAGGCATCCAAACCGTCATGGAGAATACCTCTGCCGGCGTGGACATCACCTTCTCAGGAAATACCCATGGGAACGAGTTCCTTTTGAAAATCAATCATGATGCTTTTCAAAAGGCCAACGCAGTTCTTGAAAAGCAGGCCGCGTCTATTGTAGATCAATTTACGGACGATCACTACCTTTTTGAGTTCTCGGACGAAGAGCTTCTTGAGCTCATCGAAAGGCCCGATGAATGGAGCAAAGAAGACTTTCTTCTCGCTGTGCGCATCTTAAAAGATCGCGGGCACGAATTAAGCAATTCAGAGATCAGGGAGATTCGAGAAAACGGTCTTCGGGACATACGCACCCCCGAGCCCGGAAAACCCGCATGGATCATCGTCGGCTATGCCACAGCCGTGGCGGGAGGACTCATCGGCTTGCTCATCGGGTGGACCCATTGGAAATCCACCAAAATTGACCCTACAGGAAAGCGGTTTTACATTTACGATGAAGAAACCCGAAAATCGGGGAGAAATATTTTTTGGATTGCTGTGGTTTTTACGGCCTTTTTTGTTGTGCGGTATTTTTTAATGCTTTAGCGTGCGTAGAAGACTACCGGTATATTGCAAGTGACGGAATACTATTGACGTGAGGGGATCAATTGATTACGAGATTTTTAGCTTTACGTCAAGATGACAGGGTGCCTGTTAATTATAAGGATGGTTTTGCGGGTTAAAGCAAGGATTTTGTCAGCTTTCTGCCTTGAGCGCCACACTTTACTAATGCCTGTTGTCGCAATTGATGTTGATTTTCTCCTTATCCGGATGCAAAAAAGTGATTCTCGGACATCCAAATGAATGATAGCTAAATCCAAAAATGACCTGAGGCTGGTTCTTAAATAGTTTTCCTGTCCATTGATTGTCAAGCGGCGCAAATGACCTGCTTTCACCCGAGTAATAAGTCGTTTGGAACATGCGCTCC
>JAIVHQ010000157.1 GCA_020200995.1 Flavobacteriales bacterium | reverse complement strand
ATACCATTCCCTGCAACTTTTTTGATTCGGTGCAGGAGGAAATTCACAAAATCCGAAGCGAAGATATCCTGCTGCACAACAAAAATATTGACATTTCAGATGGATACCGCGTGGAATTGAAACTTACCAATGGTAACGCATATGTGAGCTATCAACTCCATACCCCGAGAAAAAAGGATGATCACATTGAAGGTTTTAAAAATGCTGCGAACTTGATGCTGAGCTTGGTTGAGACAACATGGGAAAAGTGGATAAAATAGAATCACCGTTTCCGATCCAAAAGCGAACAACCGGTTTTTTGGTCTATGTTTACCTGTCATGAATTTCCAAAAAACCCATTTCATAGGCTCAGTTCTGTTGCATTTGCATGACAGCCTCACTGCACATGAAGACGCCCGCCCGCGCGGCACTGCGGGAAAAACCATTTTAGCGGGAGCCCTGCTCCTGCTGTTGCCCTTCGTCACCGTGGCACAGGAAAAAGAAAGCCGCCGCGACCGCATTGCCCGGCTCAATTGCGGGATCATCGACGATGTGGCGGCCATGGAGCGCGCGGCAGGTCCCGAGCTCGACATTTACGGGATCCGCAACGGTGACACCATCGCCGATATCGGATTCGGTTGGGCATGGCTCGAAGGCTTGCTGATGCTCACCCACGACAGCCTCACGATATATGCCAACGATGTGGACCGCCAGGCCCTGCGCAACATCGACCGGGTGACGGGCTTCTATCTCGACCTGCGCAAAACGCGGAACACAAATACCCTCCACATCGTGAAAGGCGGCTCAAAAACCACCAACCTCCCCTCGGCCACTTTTTCCAAAGTAATCATTCGGGAAACTTTTCACCACTTCTCTGAGCCCGAGGCCCTGCTCGCCGACATCAGGCGAATTCTCAAGTCGGACGGACGGGTCTTCCTGCTCGAACCCATGCCCGAGGTCACCGGCATCAGCCCCTATTGCGGAGCCACAATCTTCACCCGTGCCGATATGGAGGGTTTTATAGCGCGTGCAGGCTTTCGCCTGATTGCCTTCCACGACCTCAGCCACCTGCCTCCGTACTCCGTTCCGTGGGTGACTTTCGAAGATGCGGATCATGCGCCATTGGTGGTGTATGAAATGGAGATGAAGGATGATTGAAGCGTTTGGATTCGACATCTTAAAACACCCATGTACATGAGATATATAAAGATTATCGCCAAACGCTAACAAGCTCGATTGATTTATACAAAACCCTGCTGCTGCTGTCGGCGCATCCCGACAGACAATTGGAGCAAAGGAAGGTATCAAGAAAAGAAATGGGGTTGCGAAGGGTAATGAAATAAGTGGATTGCGGGGCGCCTGACCAGTATCATTGAATTTTTTCACACATTTATTAAGCCCGGGACGAATGTCCGGCGCGGCGGTCTATAATTTAGAAAGACCGACGGCCAATTCATTGCCCCATAGGCGCTGCCCAGTCAGAATTCCTGACGAAGATGGTGTACTGCACATATGGCTTGCCCTTATCATTCATTTCAAAGAGCTCGGTGACCGGCAGGAGTTGAATAGTCAGATTAAGTCTGTTCGAATCCTCATAGGGGCTGTCGTCGGCATTCATTTTGATCAGCGACTTGTGGTATTCGGGGGTCATTCGCTTGAAATCTTTAATGCCATAGATGTACATGAAAAGCATATTGTCGGCCCCTATAGCCATTCGGGTATATTTACCTTCATCCTGCATAAATGCGGGCAGCGCGTTGCTTGGCATGGCGGTGTAACTCTCGTTGAGCATGAAATTTACCGAAAGGATGTTGCCTTCAAGGCCGAGGTCTGACTGACGTAGTTTGGAAGCGAGCGGGTCTGCACCACTCACGCGGTACTGGAAGATGTGGTAGAGCCCGAAGAAACCGTAAACTTTAAATTGCGCAAGGCCGTGGTGCCTATAGAGGTGGTGAAAATTGTCAAACAATATCTCCTCGCGGTTTACCTCGTTTTTGAGCGATTGCACATTCCTTTTTACGTTGTGGAGCAATAACAGGGTATCAGCGGCATGGGAATAGCGTTCTGCGGCGAGGTCTAATTGCTGAAAAAGGCTGTCGGTGTTTATCTTCGCGCCCACGGCGATGGGTTGATCAAAGAGCTTATTTACGTATTCAACAGTCAACCCCAAGTCTTGAATGCGGTCTACGCCCACAAAGATAAATTTGTCTTCAGCAGAAAGACTTTGGTAATACTGATGAAAAGCCACATACTTGTTGTAATAATCCTGGTTGTTGCGGCCCTGAATCACTGCCCAACGCTTGAGCACCTCTGTCAATATGGCTTCATCTCCTGATTCCATGTAAGTATTGAGCAAGGTGGCCTGTACGAAGTCCATTTCGATGAAGTAGTGGCGCACATTATGCACGCTGTGCAGGTATTTGAAAAAATCGACGTCAACATCGCAAGGCACTTTAAAGCCGTGTATCTCACCTACAAGTATCACCTTGTTTTTGGAGATGTCATCGGCCATCAGCTCGTACGAGAAGTTTTCGTCAAGTGCAACCGTCTCAGCGTTGTCGCTCAGGTATTCCACATAACTGCCCCCGGTGGCATATTCCACCAAATGAAAGCCGCCGTAAGCGATCAATCCAATAATCAT
>JAIVHQ010000023.1 GCA_020200995.1 Flavobacteriales bacterium | reverse complement strand
TGTGATATGATTTTGTTTTTCCGGATCTTTTTCCATTTCGGAAGTGCGCTTTTGAAGTTACCCGGCCTTCGTATTTGTGAATGGTTTTGCCGTGCTGCTCGCCGTTTTTTATCCATATGATTCGCCTCAAATCGCCGTCAGAGCTGTATATCTTAAGTCTGCTCCTGTTGAAGAAATTCCAAATGGTGGTGTCGGCCTGCGCTTGCACCTGAGTAAGGCCGGTGATAAAAAGAACGGCTAAGGTCAGCCAAACCTTTATTCTGAGCGCGTTTGCATTAAATTTTTGCTTCATTGAGAGGTAAAAGTAGCCAATTTTACCGGTGACCAAAGCGTTCCATCGGCATGAGTTTTCAGGTTCGGGGCCGTAATTAATGAATGCGTAAAATTGAATTTTACTTTGATCCGTTTTGGATGCGTTTCGGTAACAAAACTGTTCATCCCATTCCACAAAATAGGCCCGAAAATGCTCATTGCGATGTTGAAAAACAAGTACAAGGTGCTCGGTTTGTTCCAAAATTTTAAAGCGAAAAAAATTTGCATAACCGGGCGATATAACCTAATTTCAACCTTGATATTTGCAAAATGAATTTCTAATTTTCAAGGATGATTGCTCGAAAATACATCGATGAGCTGGCTGAAATTGGCGGGTATTTCTCTGTAATCGGCATCATCGGGCCTCGGCAGGTCGGCAAAACCACTTTGGTCAAGGCCTTTATGAAAACACTCGAGAAGCCCGCAATGTATCTCGATATGGAAAAGCCCTCTGATTTTCAAAAGCTCAATGAGGCAGAATACTTTTTTGCGCAGCATGAATCTTCCTGTCTCATCATCGATGAAATTCAGCGGCGGCCGGAATTGTTTCCCCTCATTCGCGCAGCCGTGGACGAAAACCGCATTCCGATGCGCTTTATTTTATTGGGTTCGGCCAGTCCCGATCTTCTGCGAGGTACATCGGAATCTTTGGCGGGTCGCATCAGTTACGTGCGCATGCATCCGTTTTCGCTGATGGAAGTAGGACAGGACAAGCCCGTTCAACTCCATTTTCGCGGAGGATTTCCCGATGCCTACCTGGCGCCGACTGATAAAATGGCCAACAGGTGGCTCGATGATTTTATCGGCACCTACATCGAGCGCGACTTGCCTCTTTTAGGCTTGCCTGCTTCGCCCGTTACCACGAGAAGGCTGTGGGAAATGCTCGCCTGGCAGAATGCCAACCTGCTTAATGCAAGTGCATTTGGAAATTCTCTTGGTTACACCCATCAAACGATCATCAATTACCTCGAATTCATTGAAGGCGCATTTATGTTCGCAAGGCTGCTACCCTATTCCTTAAACCTCGGCAAGCGCCTGGTAAAAACGCCGAAAGCCTACATCACCGATACGGGCGTATTGCACCGTCTGCTCCGCGTGAATTCATACGACGACCTGATGGGGATGCCTATCCTCGGAGCGTCATTTGAAGCCTTTGTTTTTCAAAATATCATGGCCCACAAGCCGGAAGACGTCGATGTGTCCTTTTACCGCACCCACGCCGGCGCCGAGGTCGATTTTGTGTTTACCCGCGCTTCCAAAGTCATCACAACTGCCGAAGCCAAATTTTCCACCGCGCCCAAGTTGGCCAAAGGCACCTACATCGCAATGGGCGATTTGGGCGCAAAGCAAAACTATGTGATCGTACCCGCTTCGGATCCTTATCAACTGAAGGAAGGCATCACCGTTTGCGGGGTGCATTATTTTTTGGAAAATGTGCTGGGGGAGATGTGACTATGGAACCCTTTGGTTTATGAGTTGATCCAAATTGTCAAGATCAAAACCTCCGCTCGCACTTCCGAAAGCAGGACAAATATGGAGTCAGACTCCATATTTGTCCTGTTTTTATTCTGGAGAGAGTAATTCGCTTTTGGTTTTACAGAGAAGTTTCACTTGTACATGAAACATTTCATATTGGTGGCAAAACTTTCATGTATACACGAAACAGCATTCAAGTTGATGGCAGCTCTTGTTTTTTCTCGGTTCGGGCAGTCTCAGTTTGTCAATCCCCGAAAATCCCCCTAAAATCGGTATCTTCGCGACAAAGCACAAACCGCAGGCATCGGCCGTTTTTGCCGAAAAGGCTTGCGTCAAAAATACCATTACAAAAAACCGAAAACCCATGAGTGAACCCATTATCGCCCCCAAAGGCCTCGCAGGTGTCATCACCGACGAGACCACTGTATCGAAAGTAATGCCCGAAACCAATTCGCTGACCTACCGCGGCTACCCCGTGCAGGAACTGAGCGAGCATTGCAGTTTTGAAGAGGTGGCGTACCTCCTCACACACGACGACCTGCCCGACGCCGATCAGCTCAAGGCATTTTCCGGAAAGGAAAAAAGCTACCGCGACCTGAGCGATGACCTGCTGGCCTCGATCAAACTCTACCCCAAAAACGCCCACCCCATGGACACGCTCCGCACTGCCGTGAGCTTCGCCGGGATGGAAGACAAGCGCGTTTGGGACGACTCGCCGGAGACCAACATGGACAAGTACATCAGCCTGCTGGCAAAAATTCCGGCGATGATCGCCGCGAGCTACCGCCACGCCAAGGGGCTCGATTACATCGCTCCGAACAAGGACTTGAGTCTGAGTGAAAACTTCTTCCACATGTGTTTCGGCAAGGTGCCCGCACCCGAAGTGGTGAAGGCATTCGACGTATCGCTCATCCTCTACGCCGAGCACAGTTTTAACGCTTCTACCTTTGCCACCCGCGTGATTACCAGCACCACCAGCGACATCTACAGCGCGGTGTGCGGCGGAATCGGCGCGCTCAAAGGGCCCCTTCATGGCGGCGCCAACGAGCAGGTGATGCACATGCTCAAGGAAGTGGGCGAGCCCGCTGTCGCAAAACAGTGGATGCTCGATGCGCTCGAGCAGAAGAAGAAGGTGATGGGCTTCGGCCACCGCGTATACCGCAGCGGCGACTCCCGCGTGCCTACCATGAAAAAGTACACCGAGAAGATGGCCAAATTTACCGGCGCCGAGAAGTGGCTGGAGATTGCAAACATCCTCGAAGAGACCATGGTGAGCGAGAAAAACATTTACCCCAACCTCGATTTCCCCGCAGGTCCGGCCTACTACATGATGGGCTTCGAAATCGACATGTTCACCCCCATCTTCGTGATGAGCCGCATCACAGGCTGGAGCGCCCACATCATGGAGCAGCAGGCCAACAATAAACTCATCCGTCCGTTGAGTGCTTACGTAGGCAGTCCGCAGCGGGAGGTGAAGCCGATGGAGAAGGCTTAATCAGTGTCTGTTTAGAAAGCCCATTCTCATGCCTCCGGCTTGATCGGCGATCGGCGTTGCACTTCCTAAAGTCAGTCATCCCGCCGCGGCGGGACTCCTTGCTTTTCAATAACTCAATCATTGTGAGCTTTCAGCGGTTTTCGTGAGCTCCCTTCGGCCGGTTCTGCGCGCGCCCATGCATTCTGCTTGGTCTAGGGACTTGATAATGAACTTTCTGACTCAGCCACTTGAGTGTATTCACAGATTAGAATGAAAAAGCCCCGGAGACGGGGCTTTTTTAGATTTGGCATTTGATTTCAATTCGGGATTTGCAGCTTGAACAAGATTCATTCAAGTTTTTCAGGGTGGTATTCGGTGTAAAGTTCCCTGAGTTGAGTCACAAAATAGCGAAGCAGGTGGACGGTGATGTGTACTTTGTCCTCAAGCAGATCAAAAAAATCGTCAGCGGCGATCACGAGCAGATCACAGGGGTTTTGGCACACGGCGTCGAAAAGTCTCGGCTCGCGATCGAAAAAACCCAAAACTCCCACGGCTGCATTTTTTCCGAACACCCGCATTACCTTGCCGTTGCGATGCATTTCTACCTTTCCGGAAATGACCATAAACAGGAGGTCTGATCGATCGCCGATTGCAAACATTGCTTCTCCTTTTTCGTATGATTCTATTTCCGCAATGGCCGCCAAATAAGAGAGTTGTTCCGTTGGGAAGTCTGCAAAGAGCTCTACTTTTTGAAGAAAGTTTACTTTTTCTATAATGGTGTTCATGGCTGTTATCGGAATTTTGTTTGAAAAATAAGCTCAGATGTTTCGCTTACCACGGGGCTTGGATCTTTTAAGTGTTCTTTGAGCTTTTCAGGCAGAGGGGCGGGACATGAAGGTGTGATACCGAAGAGCGTTGCGGCTTTGAGCCATTCGTCATCCTGTGCCAAAAGCAGCACCATGGCTTCTTCGTAAGATTGCAGTGAGATGCTTAAATGCTTTTCGCCCGTTGTCAAAATGTAGTTCAGTGAATGGCTGTCAATAATAGGCATTGCGATTTTGGAAGTTTCGCCTTTGAGCAGGTTGTCCATAAACTCCACAGAAGCAGACCTGTATTCACGGTTTGTGCTCTTGTAAGATTGCAGTGCTCCGCGCAGGTCGCGGTAATTGAAGATGAGTCCCAAAAGTCGGAATACATGTTCTATGATTTGTTCCACCCTTTCATCGGTCACTTTTTTCAATAAATCAAATCGTTTCTCGGGCGGCAGTTGATTCAACACATTTTTGAACAAGTAGATTTTCCTGAATTCTTTGTCGAGTTCAGCTTCAATTTTTTTTCGCGAAAAATTCAACTTCTCGTTGTTAGCGTGCAATCGGTTGACACCTTTAATCAGGATAAATCTGCGTGCGTTGTTGGACTCCTCCTCCAGCAAGCTGAACAGTAAGTCTGCGGTGTCTTGTGATGATATATTGGAAATTGCCTTGATGAGCGACCTGAAAAGGCTTGGGTTTTCTTTAGAAGCATGCAGGTGCTCGGTAAATTCGGGCAGGTACTCCTTGCCATATCTGACGATCGATTCGATTGTTTCCGCCGCGAGTTTCCTTTCATTTAAGGTGTTTACAAGAAGTGATATAAAGTCAGGATGGCGAAGTTTGCCCATACTTTTCACAGCTTCTCTTCTCACCTTTTCTGAAGGGTCCTTTAACAATTGCGGCAGGTATTTTCGCGCTTTATCTTCTCCCATAGAGGATAGCGCACGTGCTACTTGTGCGCGCACCGCAGGGTTGACGGGGTGGTCGTTATCCATGAGTTCCGCCAAAACCTGATTCTTGAGCGGTGTCATTTCGGAATCATTCGCATTCGTTCCCATGCATCCGAGTGCAGCAGCTTTATCTGAAATTGAACCACTGTCGAGGCAGGTTTGGAGTATTTTTTCAGCTTTTTCGGGCGCATGAGTACAGATGTAATTCATGGCCGTCATTTGAATTTCGGGGTCATCATCTTTCAAAAGCTTAACCGAATCTTCAACAAAGTATTGTTTTGATAATGTGGACAACAGCTGAAGCGCGTTGAGCCTAATTTCATTTTTCGGATGTGAAATCAGTTTTTGAAGGGAGTCCACAAAAGGCGCTGCATCATTTCCTTCCATTAATTTAAGTGCGCGAATTACCGCTTCCGGGGAGTCTGATGCCAGCAGGTCTTTTAATACGACAACCGTTTGTGACTCGTTAAGGTCAAACTGGTTTTCGCTGTCTATAGTGAAATCATGTTCGTAGAGCGATTTTCGAAACTCATTGATGTAAGCCCGTTGAGCGCGGTAGCTCAAAAGGAGCCACAGCGCACTGAAAACGATGGTGGAAACTGCAGTTTGTACAATTGTAAATTCGAGGAAGACAACCATCACCAATAAAATAAAACCTGCAAAGCCCTTGAAGAAGCGGTCTGTTATCACATCCAGAACCAACTTGATGCGTTCCTTGATATTTTTCCTTATCGGCAAAAACAGGATTTCCCTGCCCGTTTTATCAATAGAGTATCGGGCTGCTGTGTCGACGCCACCAAGCAGCACGGCAAAGGCGAGCACAGGCTCGATGGCCAATAAAACAGCAGCGACAAGTATTCCCGCCGGCCTAAAAGAGAGCGCCGCTCCGAGACCGATCTTTTTCAGCAACCGACCCGATACGGCAATTTGTATAAACAAGGCTGCGACGCTTATCATTCCATAAAAGGATCCCATGAAGGAAGTGAGTGATTCTTTGTCGGGAAAACTCTCTTCTGCAACGGCTTTAACCTGATAATCGGCCAGGGTGGAGACCAGCATTGCACTGCCGATGATGCCGGCAATCATCAGGTGGTAGCGCGATTCGAAAACATCTTTGACCCTCGAGAGCCCAGGCATCTTCTTTTTTCTTTTGGGAGTGATTTGCACTTCGCTGTTTTTGATGCGGCTGCGCAAAAACATTGCGATGGCCAGAAGCACTCCCGATGTGCCTATGCCCGCGTATAGCAGGTCTTCAGTAGCCAACCACCCCGATGAAATCAGCGCACTCGAGGTGTAGCTTCCTGCAATGGAGCCTGAAATTGCCCCGAGGTTCAGTAGAGGGAATACGCGCTTGGAACGGGCAGCATCGAACATTTCATTGGCGAAAAGCCAAAACTGGGATACGACCAGAATACCGAATACACCCACCCAGAGATAGAACACGACATACACCCATTGCGAGCCCGAGGTCATGAACAAGCGCAATATGAACAATTGGGCAATCACCGATAGGATGGTTGCGGGAAAAACATTGACGCTCTTGTACTTCTCTACCGTACGGATCACAATGCCCGTAATCGGTACAGACAGCACGGCGATGGCAATGAATACATACGGCAATCGCTCTGCCCCCAGCTGAATCAGAAACAAACTGTCGCGTGCGGGCTTGAGAAAATAAACCAGGACAATCAATAAAAACGACATCGCGAAAAAAGCAGAAACATTTTGCCATTCTCCTTCGCGGATGTCGTAAAATTTATTGACGATTTTTTTCATCGACAGCCAAGGTAAACCAATTACAATTGAACCTCATTCAGAACAGGAAGTTTGTGAGCACCTGAACGGAGCCTCCGTATTTGGAGTAGCCGTAAAATCCGTTTACCAGAAAGTTGCCGAAGAAATTGTACCAAAGGCCGCCACCGTAAGCGTAACGCCACGGCTCCGGATTGCCCTGCTCAGACCACACTCCGCCGTGGTCGAAAAACACCTGCAGACCAAGCTCCCCAGGCAATACGGATGAGCTTACGTCGCGAATTTTTAAACGCAAATCCGTATTGTGGTAAACCACGGATCGCCCGGCAAAGCGATCGCGGGGAGCACCGCGAAAAGTAGCCCTGTCGAACAAAAAAGACTCTGAGTCGAACAGGATTCCCGCTCCGCCAAGGGTGTTTGCCTGAAAGAAGCGGTATTCGCCAAAATTGGTCAACCCACCCGCGCGAGATGAAATGACAATGGCTGTGCGGGGAATTTTTTGGTAAATGGTCAGGCTTATATTGCTCTTCAACAGAGGTTCGCTGTCAACGGTGTTGTACGACCATCTTGACACTGTTTTGAAATTCACACCTCGGGTGGGATAGAGGTGGTCATCAGCGCTGTTGAAGCCGAAGTGAGCCGTCATTGCCGGCAGAGCAAACCATTGAAAGTCGGAATTATTGAGTTCGGCTGCGTCTGTGGCAAAAAATTTATCTTCGACTTTTCGAATATTGGTGTATTCCATGGAGGGGCCGAAGAAGAAATTGATTCGGGAGCCGAAATCGGGCCTGATCCATGCTGCAAATTCGTAGACGTCGCGCCTGACATTGTAAAAACGAGGCAGGCCCGTATTTATGGAATCATTTCCGAATCCGTAGAATTTATCGCTGTTGTTTGGGGCTGAAATATTGGTGCTTATGATCAGATCGCTGCGACCGATCACGTTATTATATACTCCGTGGTACCTGACATTGAATGAGCCGTTTCTCGGAGCAATATTGGCCACCAGCTTGTGCTCGAAGGCATAAGGGTATTTTCTGAATCCGGTTTTATTCCACACAACGCCGCCGCCCAAGAATATGCCGTCGTCGCTGTTGAACCCGAAAGAAACCGCAGGGCCCACCACATCGGGCTTGTGCTCTGTGTAATTGTAGTTGTATTTTTTGAGAGTCTCTGCAGTGAATTCGCCCATATTTTCTTTTCGTACAGCACTTTCGATTTCTCTCACCTCACGGGTGTGTATTTTTGTCCTGCCCGGTACTTTGCCCTCAATGGAATGCTCCAGATTGCTCGCTCCCGGGATGATGTGCACACGCAAGCCTGAATTTTTTTGCGATCCTTTAACTACCAGTCGGTCCTCCCCGTCAATTCCGTAAATGCGTATTTCTCGGGTCTCGGACGGGTAAATGTTTCGTTCGAAGAATGGCGTGCTTTTATCGAGCGCTGTGATCGTGAGACGGACAACGCCGTTTTCCAAATACTCAACCTCGAATACGTCGTCTCCTTTCGTCCCGATGATTTCAAGATTTTGAGCAAAAACCTCGTAATACCGCGCAGCAAACTCAGCAAGCTTATCTCTTCTCGATTTGAGTTTTTCTAGAATCACCTGGTTACTCTCCTTTGAGTCAATATTGTGCAATTTTGCCACAGCCGAGATGATTACGCTGTCCGTGATGTTTTCCTGTACTTCGCGGGCTATGGAAATCCAGTCATTTCTGTCTAAAATCGGCAGTATTCGGTCGTCCATGTGCATGGACTGAAAATTCATGCCTTCAATGAGATCGATGTCGTAATCAAAATGCTGAAACTGAGGAATGCTCCAGTTCGCATTTACCCTCGAAGGAATAAATCCGTCCATCATAAACAAGGCGTTGTCCCTGTCCACGGGAAAAGGGCGGTAAATGGTTTGACCTTGTTTTTCCAATGCTACCCAAAAATATTGCCCTTCGTGCCGATCCCAGTCATTGATGAGCATATCCACAAGCTTGGTGCGCCAATACCACTCTATATCCACAGATTCCTCGGGTTTTTCGAGCAGGATGTTCATAAGATTTTCCGTGTCTATTACTGCCGTAGCGTCGTGGCCGAAATGATCGCGGACAAAATCCACACCGATAAATTCCTCCATGCTCACCGGTTGATTGGCCGCCCGTTTTCTGTATTGGCCCAGTGCGGGATCGTCGGGCAGGTAATAATACGTGGGCTCGTTGGAGTATATCCCGGCTGCATTCGCGATGGGCGGAACCAGGCTTGCCCCGAAAGGGTGGGAAGCTGATATCTGGTCGCGCACAATGTTCTTTGCAAAGGTTTGCCGAAGGGGTTCAGGCAATACTTCCGTCGGATTTTTTCGGAGTGTCCTGATCACGTAGCGGCGGTCTAAGGAATCCTTTAAAAACAGGGTAGTGGTCTGAAAACCGCCGCCCGCACGGTAAATTTCCAATCCGCCTTTCTCTTCTTTCAGATTGAGCACCCGGTACTTGTGCTTTGATGTCCAGGCCTTACGATGGTGCTCTCCCCAGAAGAACCGCTTTATATTGCTGACATCGTAAGTGGTGTCTGTTCTGACCGTAATCGAATCGGGAAATAGCTGATCGAGATCCCTGTTTTGCGCTCCGGATAATTTGCTCACCTCGGGAAGAGGAGTGCTGAAAACGGGTTTTTCGGCCGCATCGCTTTCCCAAAAGGAGATAGTGC
>JAIVHQ010000206.1 GCA_020200995.1 Flavobacteriales bacterium | reverse complement strand
GCGGGGTACAAAGCCTATTTCGCATGAAGCACGTGGATCTTTCTTCTTTTCGAAACGACGATTACCGCCCGGGATCGTTGGCGAGGCGCGCGCTGTGGTACTTCTTCAGTTGGGTGTTTTTTCAATCTTATCTTTTTCCTTTCTCTTCGATCAAGGCTGGCATCCTCCGCCTCTTTGGAGCGCGGGTGGGAAAGGGGCTCGTCATCAAGCCCTCGGTGCGCATCAAGTACCCCTGGTTTTTAGAAATCGGCGACCACGTGTGGATCGGCGAGGGTGCGTGGATCGACAACCTGGCGCAGGTTACCATCGGCAGCCACGTGTGCATATCGCAGGAGGCCATGCTCCTCACGGGTAACCACGATTACAGGCGAACCACTTTTGACCTCACCGCTGCACCCATCACGTTGGAAAACGGGGTGTGGATCGGCGCTCGCGCCCTGGTCTTGCCGGGCGCCGTTTGCGAAAGCCACGCCGTGGTTACGGCGGGATCTGTTTTTTCCGGAAGGGCGGAAGCCTATGGCATATACCGCGGCCACCCGGCTGAGAAAGTCAAAACCCGCGACATCACATGAAAGTCAGCATCATCACGGTGGCGTACAATGCCGAAGAGACCATCGAAGACACCCTGAAGTCGCTGGCCGCGCAGGATTATCCCGACATCGAGCACATCCTCATCGACGGTGGCTCGACCGATGCCACCCTCGACATCGCCCGGAAATACGAAGCCGGCATTGAAAAAATTGTTTCAGAACCCGACAACGGCATTTACGATGCCATGAACAAGGGCCTGGCCCTTTGCACGGGCGATTTGATCGGCATCCTCAACAGCGACGACGCCTACGCTGACGGCAGTGCTGTATCTGATGTGGTGCGCACGCTGCAGGCCTCAACCACCGCAGCTGCCTGCTACGCCGACCTCGACTATGTAGACCGCAACAACCCCGATAAGGTGGTGCGCCGCTGGGTTTCGGGGCCGTACAAGCGCAGTGCATTTCGCGCGGGGTGGATGCCTCCGCACCCCGCTTTTTTCCTGAAAAGGGAGGCCTATGAGGCCTATGGAAATTTCAACACCGACCTGCGCACCAGCGCTGATTATGAGCTCATGCTGCGCATGCTGTACAAGCACAGGCTCGAGGCAGTGTATCTGAACAGGGTGATTGTAAAGATGAAAACGGGGGGGCAGAGCAATGTATCTCTCAAAAACCGGCTAAAGTCAAACCGCGAAGACAGGGCTGCGTGGCTGATCAACGGACTCAAGCCCCGTCCGGGTACTTTTGTGCTTAAGCCTTTGAGAAAGATTGGACAGTTTTTCAGGAGTTAAAACTTCGCCCTGGTCTTGCGTCGCTTTCGCTTTTTCCCTTTGAGGTAGCTGTATTTTCGCCTCGCGAAATTGCTTTTTCCAACCAGCACGTAGCTGTATGTGAATTGGGTAAAGAGGTACCCGTCGTTGTTGGTCGGGTCGCCTCGTTTTTCGCCGGGCTCGAAGCTTCCGCGGTTCGGAACGTCTACCCCTTGTGAGAGGGCGAGTTCCCGGGCGCGCTGCAGCGCTTCGGGAGTGGTGCGGTCTGCCATTCCGTGCGCCACCGTTCCTTGGGGATGAGCAATGTACTGTGTGCTTGCATCATCGAGGTAGTCGGTGAAAGTGAAGCGATAGCCGAGTTCCCATCCGATGCGGTGTACTTTATTGAATGTGAAATAGAGTCCGATCCCTGCGGGGACGGCAAATTCCCAATTGCCGTATTCCACTCCTTCGGTCTGAAGATCGCGCAGTTCGAACATTTCATCGTTAAACTCTTCGAGCTCTCCGTAGTACCGGGCCTTGGGGCTGTGGTGAAATATGGCTGCACCGAGAAATCCGTAAACCCGAAAATCAGGATTGTAAAATCCGCGACCTCCGGCGTCGTTGTCGTAAAAGAGGGTGAACTCGCCGCGAAGGCTGAATTCCAAGATGTCGTTTCTGAAGCTCAGGTTTCTGGCTACCCGCGCGGGATTGAGCGAATTGTTGTCGTTGGCGCGGATGCGGCCGTAGTTGATTCCGAAGTTGGCTGCCAATTGCGGGCTCATCTTGTACCGCGCGAAAGCTCCGATCACATATTGCGTGCGGTTGAGCTTCATGTCGTACACGAAATCGCGCCGTGTATCCTCTAAGCCAC
The DNA here is from genome assembly GCA_020200995.1 of Flavobacteriales bacterium. Taxonomy (GTDB): domain Bacteria; phylum Bacteroidota; class Bacteroidia; order Flavobacteriales_D; family Cryomorphaceae; genus T3Sed10-241. The sequence continues at coordinate 33,052 of JAIVHQ010000206.1, read as the reverse complement.
CAATTTCGCCCAGGTAATTGGAAGCTCCCGCGGCAACCCCGAAGTCCCACTGGTACTGGCCCGACATCTCGGTGACAGAAAATAAAACGACCGCTGTTAAGCAGAAAATCATTCTGAGCATAAAGGCAAAGATAGAAAGATAACGAGAATTCAAACTTTTTATGGAACATGGTTTATTTGTCTGTTCCGCGTCGGTTTACTTACTTCACGGCCACTAAAAAGTTACTCCATTGAACTCACTGACCGACCTTCTCAATATCAAGTACCCCGTAATACAGGCGGGCATGGTGTGGTGCAGCGGATGGGAGTTGGCGTCGGCATCGTCGAATGCGGGTATTCTCGGGGTGATCGGGTCGGGAAGCATGTATCCCGAGGTGCTCAGGCAGCACATTGCAAAGTGCAAGGAGGCGACCGACCTGCCATTCGGGGTCAACGTACCGCTTTTGTACCCGGACATCGAGCGGCAGATTGATGAAATAATTTTGGGCAAGGTGCCTGTGGTGATCACCTCGGCGGGAAATCCGCGCACCCACACAGCCCGGCTAAAAGACGCCGGCATCACGGTGCTCCATGTGGTGAGCAGTGCCAAATTTGCCGAAAAGGCAGCTGCGGCCGGTGTGGATGGCATCATTTGCGAGGGTTTTGAGGCAGGCGGCCACAATGGCCGTGAGGAGACCACCACCATGTGCCTGGTGCCACAAGTGCGGGCGGCAGTGGATTTGCCGCTTGCAGCTGCGGGCGGGATAGCGACAGGTGGTGCCATGCTCGCAGCCATCGCCCTCGGTGCCGACGGTGTGCAGATCGGATCGCGGTTCGTGGCTTCGACAGAAAGTTCGGCGCACCTGAATTTTAAATCGGCAGTGGCATCTGCCGGCGAGGGTGATACTTTGCTTACCCTGAAGGAGGTGACGCCCGTGCGTTTGCTCAAAAACGGCTTTTACGAATCGGTGCGGGCTGCCTACGGCCGTGGTGCAACTGCCGAAGAATTGCGCTCCTTGCTCGGCAAGGGCCGCGCAAAGAAGGGCATGTTTGAGGGTGACCTCAACGAAGGTGAGCTCGAAATAGGTCAGGTGGCAGGGTTGATTGGCGATGTGGTTCCCGTTGCCACAATTGTAGATCGGTTGCTCGCCGAATATGAAGAAGCCCGGCTGCGCATGCGGCCATTGGCATAGAAACAGGGGCCGTCTCGCTAATCTATGTTGTTAAAATTGTCAAACTTCTTTAAATCCGTGCATTTGATTCTGAAATCCAATCCTCCCGGACAAAGGCTTCTTACCTTTGCCAAAAGCGACCGGCAGCCCGATGGGGGTGTAAAAATTAACCTTTACCGACTGCGCAACGTTTGAGTGCAGCCGGCGTCAAAGAATAAGATGAAGAGGTTTGCGTTTTACAACAATAGAGTTGATGAGAAGAGGATTTAGACGCTCGTTGAATTTCGCGCGGGGTGCAATGACGGTAATGGCTGTTCTTGCAGCCCTTTTCGTGCGCGCTCAAGTCCCGGTTCCCCTCGATTTTTGCGGAAGCATGAATGACGACAACGAGTTTACCCTCACCTGGAATGCCCCCGCTGCTGCAGACCCCGATCTCACCTATGAGATTTTCAAGGACGACGGAGGCGGATTTGTCTCGATCAATGTGCAGGGGCCGCCCGGCAATACAGCGTTTACCGACGCCGGAATAGATCCGCTTCAGGTGAACCGGTACTACATCCGTTCGGTACTCAACGGTGCCCCTTCGGAAAACACGGTAATTATCGCCAATATAGTCCTGTCTTTGAATGTGCTCAACCAGTCTGTGGCAGATCTGAACTGGACACTGCCTTTCGACCCCATGCCCGCGGGCAACTTTGAGGTTGTCCGCGGAATCCCCGAGACCCCACTCGAGGTGCGTGCGACTCTTCCAGGGAATGTCACTTCATTTAACGACACCCTCTTCGGAATCTGTGATGATACCCTTGCGACGTATTATGTCGAATTTGTCTCTGCCGATTGTGTAACGCAATCGCAGCGGGTCGTCGATGAGTTTTTGGATATCATTCCGCCGCCGCAGCCGTTGATTGAAACTGCCGAAGTGGACCCCCTGACCGGCGATATCATTGTGTACTGGGACCCGGTGGATGCTCCCGACCTGAATTTGTACCGCATCCAGGACATTGACCTTCTGAACCAGCAATTTCTCAATGTGGGAGTGGTACAGGAAGGCGAGCCGACTGAATTCGTGTACCCGGGGGCCGGCGAAAACGGTGAGAAGACGCTGGCGGTGATTGCTTTTGACCTTTGCGGAAACGACGCTTCTTTCGCAGGCACCGCGACCACCATGTTTGCGGAAGCAGAATACTCGGAATGTGGCACCGATGCCATGGTGTCCTGGACTGAGTATGAAGGCTGGGCCGAAGGAGTGGAAGCGTATCAGGTAAAGGCCGGAATAGATGGCGGAGCACCTGTTTTGATCGAAGTACTGAGCGGAGAGGAGACTTTCTACCTCGCCGAGGTGGAGCCCAACAGGGAATATTGCTTTTTCGTGGAAGCCGTTTCAGCGGGATCTCAGCGGAATTCCACTTCCAATCAGGCTTGTGTGATCACCGACTATCCTGTGGTTGCAGGATTTTTATACAACAGTTACGTCACTGTTTTGGACAACAATACAGTGGAGGTGGCGCTGCTGCAGGATCCCGCTGCCGAAGGGATGCGGTACGAATTGTTTCGCGCCAGGCAGACGGGAGGGTTCGTGAAGATCGGCACCTTCGATCAAACCGCTGAAGAAAAAATAATATACGTCGATGGGGATTTGGATACCAGAAATTTAGCTTACCGCTATAAGTGGAAAGCCTTCGACGGTTGCGGGGTGGAAATCGGGGAATCAAATACAGGCCGCAATATGACCATGACGGCCATTGCAGAGACCCGCGAATTCGCCAATTTTCTCACATGGACTCCATATCAGGAATGGGAAAACGGAGTGGCACGCTATCGAATCCAACGCAAAGTCGGGCCCGAAGGAGCTTTTGAAGATTATGCGGAAGTTGATGGTGAAACCCTTGTGTATACTGATGATGTCGAGGAATTTCAGTTTGAGGAAGGCGAGTTTTGCTATAAAATAATTGCCGAAGAGGCGGCCAACAATTACGGAGTTGTCTCGACTTCCGAGACTGTGATAAGGTGTGCTACCCAGCCGCCTGTGATGTGGATTCCATCGGGCATGGTGATCAACGGTCAACCAGATAATCAGGTGTTTAAGCCCGTGGCTGCCTTTATTGACTTCGATACATTCCGAATGGAGGTCTACAACAAGTGGGGGGAGCGAATTTTCGAATCAGATAATGTCCAGGAAGGATGGGACGGCACCTATAAGGGCAATGTGGTGCGCTCGGATATGTACAGGTACATTATTTCCTACAGCGACGGCAGCGGAAAGCCATTTATCGAACAGGATGTGGTCTATGTGCTCAAAAAATGATTTATTGGAATCCAAACGATTTGCTTATTAAAGGTGCCTGATATTATCATCATGCACAGGCCACAAATATTCATTACTTTTGCCCGAATTTATTGATCCATATCAATCAAAGTCCCCATGTCGATAAGTTCAACAAAAATACTCGGAGAAGGCCTTACATACGATGACGTTTTACTCGTCCCGGCGTACTCCGAAGTGCTGCCCAATGCGGTGGATATCCGCTCCAGGTTTTCGAGAAATGTCACATTGAACACGCCTATTGTATCGGCGGCAATGGACACCGTGACCAATGCCAACCTCGCTATAGCCATCGCGCAGCAGGGAGGAATAGGCGTAATTCACAAAAACATGAGCATTTCTGCGCAAGCCAAAGAGGTGCGCAAAGTGAAGCGCTCGGAAAGCGGAATGATTCAGGATCCGATCACGCTTAATGAGTCCGCCAAGGTGGGTGATGCCCTGCAAATCATGGCAGAGCACAGCATTGGCGGAATTCCCGTCATCGATGCGAACCGCGTGTTGGTGGGAATTGTCACCAACAGGGACCTGCGTTTTGAAAAAGACATGGTAAAGCCTGTAAGCGAAGTGATGACCACAGAGAACCTGGTCACTGCCGAGGCGGGGACCACACTTTCGCAGGCCGAAACCATCCTTCAGGAATACAAAATAGAAAAACTTCCCGTGATTGATAAGGCGGGTAAGCTCATTGGCCTGATCACTTACCGCGACATCATCAAAGTGCGAAAGCACCCCAACAGCTGTAAGGACGCCATGGGCCGATTGCGCGTGGCAGCTGCGCTCGGCGTAACCAAGGATGCCCTTGAGCGAGCCGGGGCACTAGTGAAGGCAGGTACCGACGCCATCGTAATTGACACGGCCCACGGCCATACCCGAGGTGTGGTGGAAATACTCAAAGAGGTTAAGCGAAATTTTCCCGAAATAGATGTGGTGGTCGGAAATGTTGCCACGGCTGAAGGTGCGCGATACCTGGCAGACGCAGGCGCCGACGCGGTTAAAGTGGGCATCGGCCCGGGATCCATCTGCACCACGCGGATTGTGGCAGGTGTGGGGGTCCCTCAACTTTCGGCCATTCTGGATGTGGCTGCAGCGCTGGAAGGTTCAGACATCCCCGTGATCGCTGATGGCGGTATTCGCTACACCGGCGATGTGGTAAAAGCCCTGGCGGCCGGAGCGGGCTCAGTCATGCTGGGCTCGATGTTTGCCGGAGTCGACGAATCGCCGGGAGAAACCATCATTTACGAAGGAAGAAAATTTAAGTCGTACCGCGGAATGGGCTCTATAGAGGCCATGCAGAAGGGTTCGAGCGACCGCTATTTTCAAAGTGAGCAAGACGACATGCTGAAGTTGGTGCCGGAAGGCATTTCCGGCAGGGTACCTTACAAAGGCACACTCGCTGAGGTGATGTATCAAATCATAGGTGGGCTGCGCGCCGGTATGGGTTATTGCGGAGCTGCTGATGTTTCGGCCCTGGCCAAAGCTCATTTTGTGCGCATAACCAATGCCGGCATACGCGAAAGCCATCCCCACGACGTTACCATTACGCGCGAGGCGCCCAACTACAGCCTCCGATAGAATTTTTTCAATTGACAACCCGGATATCTTACATTATGAAAAATGTGCTTTGCATTCTCTTCTCAACCGCAGTTTTGGCTGTTGCTGCTCAAACTTCCGACAATCCCGTGCTGCTGCGCATAGACGACAAGGCTGTCACGCAACTCGAATTTGAGACCATCTACAAAAAGAACAACCGCGATAGTGCGATTACCAAAGCCGATCTCGATGAATATATAGAGTTGTTCATCAACTTTAAGCTCAAGGTGATGGAAGCCGAGGCCATGGGTCGGGATACCGCATCTCAATTTACAAAGGAACTGGCGGGCTACAGAGAGCAGCTCGCAGCGCCATACCTGGTCGATAAAGCCATTTCAGACTCGCTCGTGCGTGAAGCTTACAATAGGTTGAGTACTGAAATCAGGGCATCTCATATTTTGATCAAACTTCCCGCCGACCCTTCTCCTGCCGATACCCTGGCAGCATACAAGAAGGTCATGGATGTAAAGGAGAAGGTCATGAAAAAGCCCGAAAAGTTCGGTGACTTTGCAAAAACCTATTCTGAAGACCCCAGTGCTTCAAGCAACAGTGGTGATTTGGGTTACTTCACATCGCTTCAAATGGTGTATCCTTTTGAAAGCCTGGTGTATGATACCCCTGTTGGCGAAATAGGCGGCCCTGTGCGCACACGCTTCGGTTACCACATTGTCAAAACTGCTGACAAGCGCAAAGCCCGCGGACAAATCAGGGTGGCCCACATCATGGTGCGGACCGAATCGGGAGATCCGGATGAGGTGATGGCCAACAATCAAAAACGCATTGAAGAGGTCTACGAACGCCTTGAAGCAGGTGAGGATTTTGCCGGGTTGGCGCGCAAGTTTTCGGACGATAGAAGTTCGGCAGCACGCGGTGGCGAGCTGCCTGAGTTCGGAACAGGAAAAATGGTGGGCGAATTTGAAGAAGCTGCATTTGCGCTTGAGAACCCCGGTGATTACACAAAGCCGTTCACCTCACCTTACGGTTTTCACATTGTGAAACTAATCGAAAAAATTCCGCTCAAATCTTACGAAGAGATGGAAAAGGAACTTCGCAGCCGCATCGGTCGCGACAACCGTTCCGACATTCCAAAAAACATCTTTATCGCAAAGCGTAAGAAGGAGTATAACTTCAAAGAAAAAACGAAGCGTCTCAAGCCTTTTTACAAGGACATCGACACTTCTTATTTTTCCGGAAGGTGGACTCCCCCCTCCAAGCTTGCGTCTTCTTCAAAAGTCATCTTCACCCTCGATGGCCGCAAGTACACCCAAGGTGACTTTGCGAAATACCTGAAGGAGTCGATGCGTCCCGGGCGCAAACCGACCAATATCAACAAACTTGTGGATGAGAATTATGCCAACTTCGTGAGCAAATCCGTAATGGCTTACGAAAACTCCCGACTGGAAGAGAAGCACCCCGAGTTTAAAGCCTTGCTCAGCGAATACCGCGACGGTATTTTGTTGTTCGATCTCACCGACGAGAAGGTGTGGTCGCGCGCGGTGTCTGACAGTGCTGGTTTGGCGGATTTTTATGCTGAGAATAAAGAAGAGTTTATGTGGGATGAAAGGGCTGCCTTTGATATATACACCGTCGAGGATAAAGCCGCTGCAGATAAAGTGCTCAATATGCTGAAGAAAGGCAAGAACCAGGACGAGATTCGCGATGCACTCAATGAGTCAAGCGCACTGAAGGTCAGGGTGGAAAGCGGACTGAAAGAGCGTGAGGCCTCTGCGGCCTTGCAGTTGGCAGATTGGGAGGTGGGCCACCACGGCCCCCTTGAGAGCGAAGGGCAAATGATGGTGATTCACATCAAGGAAATTCAGGAACCACGACCAAAGGCATTTGACGAGGCCCGCGGCCTGATCACAGCTGCCTATCAAACCTACCTCGAAAACAAATGGGTTGAAAAACTGCGCTCTGAGCACGAGGTGGAGGTAGACAGAGCGGTGCTTTATGGCATCAAGTAAAAACTTCGAATGAATTGAAAGGCCGAGCTTATTCGTCTGTGTTGTATTGTGGGTTGCTGCTCTCGGGCGTGGTCTCAATTTGCACGGGCTGTTCAATCGGAGATGATGATGACGAGGAGGTAGTGGCAGAAGTGTACGAAGAGAAACTGACACGCAGTGCCCTCGTTTCAAAAATGCCGGAGACCTATGATCAGGAAGATTCGGCTCGTTTGGCGGCGAGTATTGTGGCAGCGTGGATACGGGATGTCGCTATGCTGAAAACAGCAGAGAACAACCTCACAGAGTCACAAAAAGACGTAGAGCAACAGCTCAGGGATTACCGCAAGAGTTTATTAATTTACGCCTACGAGCGAGCCCTGGTAAGTCAGAAAATGGATACGGTGATCACCGAAGATGAAATTGCCCGATATCATGAAGCAAACGCCGAAAACTTCAAGCTTAAACGCTACATTGTGAAGGTGAAATTTGTGAAGATAGCTGAAGATGCCCCGCGACAAAAGCAAGTGGAGCAGTGGCTCCTGAGCAAGGACGAAAATGACAACGACGAGCTTTACGAATACAGCCGCAAATACGCCGAAAACTTTTTCTTCAATTCGGACCTGTGGCTTTTTCCGGAAGATTTGTTAAAAGAGGTGCCAGTGCCTGCAAAAGATCTGGAAAATTTTCTCGAGCAGAAGAATTTTCACAAATTTGACAGAGACGGGTTTCGTTACTTTCTCTACGTCGAAGATTTTAGAAGAAAAGGTGATCCCTCACCCTTATCTCTCGAGCGTCGGCGCATACGCGATCTTATGCTCAACCGCCGCAAAGCCGAATTGATCGGAAAGCTGCGAGAAGAAATTGTATCCCAAGGCATAGCCGAAGGCAACATCAAAATACACACACCGTGAAAAAGTCAATATTCCTTCTGTTGGTAGCCGCCCTTACAGCCACCGCTCAGGCGGGAGCCCAGCCCAAAATGGTCGATGAAATTGTGGCCGTAGTGGGCAGTGAAATTGTATTGTGGAGTGATATTCAGTTGCAAAAGAACCAGATCAAGGCGCAAGGATATAAAGGAGAAGTGAGCGACTGTATGGTACTTGAAGAAGTGCTTTTTGAAAAAATATTGCTCAACCAGGCCAAAGTCGACTCTGTGGAAGTAAGCGAGGACATGGTAAATTCGGAGCTCAATAAGCGGCTCGATGTCTTTGTAAAGCAGATCGGCTCGGTGGAGGCGCTTGAAGATTACTACGGCAAGTCTATTTCGGAAATCCGCGAAGAATTTTTTGAAGCTTTGCAGGATCAGCTTCTTGTGCAGCGCATGGAGCAGGAGGTGAGTTCTGATCTGAACGTGACTCCATCTGATGTGCAGGAATTTTTTAATGCCATTCCCAAAGACAGCCTTCCCTTCATCAACGCCTCGGTAGAGATGGCCATGATCGCCAAATTTCCGGAAGCATCCATAGAGGAGGTGGAGAAGATTCGCAACAGGCTGAGGGGCTTTAAGGAGTCGGTTGAAACAGGGCAGGATGAATTTGAGACGCTTGCAGCACTCTACAGTCAGGATCCCGGTTCTGCCTCTCGCGGTGGGTCACTGGGTTTGAAGCCACGCGGCACTTGGGTGCCCGAGTTTGATGCTGTTGCTTTTGGACTAAAAGAGGGTGAAGTATCGGCTCCATTCAAGACAGATTATGGCTGGCACATCATGCACATGGTCGAGCGAAGGGGGGAGCTCTACAATGCAAACCATTTGCTGCTCATCCCAAAAGTGAGCTCTGAAGGTCTTACCACCGCACGTGCTGACCTTGATTCTGTCCGCACCCTCGTACTGCGCGACTCCGTGTCTTTTGCCCTTGCAGCATCGAGATTTTCAGACGATGAGCGGTCGAAGAATCAGAATGGCGCCATGGTAAATGAAGCCTCGGGTAGTACAATTTTCGAGATGGATGAACTGGATCCAAACCTCTTTCTCACCATCGATACACTGGAGCACGATGAGATTTCAAGGCCTGTGTATTTCGAAAATCGCAACCGCGAAAAAGGCTACCGCATCGTAAAGCTCGTCAACAGAACAGAGCCTCACCGCGCCAACCTCACAGACGATTATCAAATTCTTCAGAACATGGCATCAGAAAAGATACGCGCTGAGACTATGGATTCCTGGATGAGACGTCGGATCGAAGAAACGTTTATCAAGCTCAATGAGGCCTACCACGATTGCGATTTTGGCTATCCCTGGGTGAAAAAATCAAATATTACAAGGGCAACCGAACCAAATTGAATCAGAAAGAAATGAATGAAGTAGAAGCGCTGAAGGACGTGAGAGCCAAATACGAGGCCCTGCGCAAAGAAATCTCAAAAGTGATAATCGGACAGGATGATGTGGTGGAAGAGCTGCTTATATCCATATTCAGTCGCGGACACTGCCTCCTGGTGGGAGTTCCCGGCCTCGCCAAGACTTTGTTGGTCAACACCATTGCTCAAACCTTGGGCTTGAGTTTTAATCGGGTACAGTTTACGCCTGACCTTATGCCTTCCGATATCATTGGTTCGGAAGTGCTGGGTGAAAACCGCCAATTCAAGTTCGTAAAGGGACCACTTTTCGCAAACGTGGTTTTGGCCGATGAGATCAACAGAACCCCGCCCAAGACACAAGCGGCCCTGCTCGAAGCCATGCAAGAGAAGTCGGTGACCACGGCGGGTCAGACGTTTAAACTGCCCGAGCCCTTTTTTGTGCTCGCTACCCAAAACCCCATCGAGCAGGAAGGTACCTATCCACTCCCCGAAGCACAGCTCGACCGTTTTATGTTCAATATTTGGGTGGATTACCCCTCTTTCGCAGAAGAAGTAGATGTGGTGAAGGCCACCACTTCCGGAGTGGAGAGTTCTGTGCAAAAAATAATTTCCTCAGAAGAGATATTGGCCTATCAGGACCTGATCCGCAAAATTCCCGTAGCAGACAATGTGGTGGAATACGCCGTAAAAGTTGCCGGTCGCTCTCGCCCGGGAGCTGCAGGGGCTGGTCCCGAAACCCAAAAGTACATAAGTTGGGGAGCGGGGCCGAGGGCATCGCAATACCTGATCGTGGGTGCCAAATGCCATGCCGCACTGCGCGGAAAGTTTTCACCCGACATTGAGGATGTGCAAGCCGTGGCCAAACCCATTCTGCGCCACCGAATTGTTCGAAACTACCAGGCTGAAGCCGAAGGGGTGACCATTGACAACCTCATCGATTCGCTTTTGAAAGTGTAAATTAGCCGGGTGCTCTCAAGGATTGTTAATTTTGGGGAGCCCCTGGCAATAGCCGGCACCAAAAAACTGAAAAATTCACTATCTTTGTGTATTATTGACACTTAGTAAAACCAAAACAAAATGAAAAAAATTGCAATTAACGGATTCGGTCGTATAGGCCGATTGACATTCAGAAATCTACTCCACAATCCAGACGTAGAAGTGGTTGCCATAAACGACCTCACAGATGCCAAAACACTGGCCCACCTATTTAAATACGATTCGAGTCAGGGAAGATTTGACGGCGAAGTTTCTTTCGAAGGAAAAGATAAACTCGTTGTAAATGGAAAGTCATACGCTCTTTTCGCAGAGCGCGACCCATCCAACCTCCCCTGGAGCAAGCTCGGCGTTGATGTTGTAGCAGAGTGCACCGGTATTTTTACCGATTCTGACGGTGCGGGCAAACACATATCCGCAGGAGCGCGAAAAGTGGTGATTTCGGCCCCCGCGAAGGGCGACGTTAAAACGGTAGTAATTGGTGTAAACGACCATGAGCTTACTGACGAACACACCATCATTTCCAACGCGAGTTGCACCACCAACTGCCTCGCGCCTGTGGCAATGGTGCTGGACAAAGAGTTCGGCATTGATAGGGGATTTATCAACACCATACACGCCTACACAGCTGACCAGCGCATTCAGGATGCACCCCACCGCGACTTGAGAAGGGCCAGGGCTGGTGCGTTTTCTATCATTCCCACCACTACGGGAGCAGCAAAAGCTGTAGGCCTTGTGCTGCCTCAGCTCGACGGCAAACTCGACGGCAACGCTACGCGCGTTCCGACAATAACCGGATCAATGACCGACCTGGTTGTGATTCTCAAAAAAGAAACTACAGTTAAAGAGATCAACGCAGCGATGAAAAAAGCTGCCGATACCAACCTCAAAGGGGTGTTGGAATACACGGAAGATATGATTGTATCGGCTGATGTAATAGGAAGCACCTACAGCAGCATCTTCGATGCAAATATCACTTCGGTAAACGGAAACCTCGTGAAGGTGGTGTCGTGGTATGACAATGAATATGGCTACGCCGCCCGAACTGCCCAACTCGTGGCTATGGTGGCTTAATTAAGATCGCCGCCCTTTAAAATCATAAGTTTTTAAAAAGCAAGGTTCTAGCCTTGCTTTTTTTTTGTGAAAAACACCGTTGATAAATATCGGGGAATTGAAAAAAACTGTCTGGTATGCAATCGGTAATCTTCTTACCTTCGTATAATAGGTACACTTCAACCATAAAGCCGATGAAAACATTTTACACGTTTCTATTTTTAACCATTACGATGCTTTTTGGCGCTGATCGATCAGCTGCCAATGATTGTGGCACAGCAATCCCGCTGACTTCTGTCACTGTTATTTCAAATGGCATCCAAAGTGGCTCCATTGAAGGAGCTACATGGTCCGGAGTTGCACAATGTGCAGGACCCGGCGAGAATCCGGATGTTTGGTACAGCTTTGTTGCTGCAGGTGAGACTTCATTTATTCGCGCCGTTGGCCAGGGAGATTTTGATCCTGTACTTGAGGTTTACGATGCCTGCGGAGGTGTGCTTTTAGACTGCCGAAACGCCTCCGGGCCCGGTGGAAATGAGGCCTCGCAAGCGACCGACCTGACTGTTGGTGAGACTTACTATGCACGGGTTTACCACGCGGGATCTGCAGAGCCGACCTCAACTTTTTTTAATGTGATTGTAGGCCACATCCCGCAGGTCGAATTGCGCCCGCAGGATTGCGATCAGTTCACCTATACCACCAACAGTATTATTCGCGCACTTGGCCCGCCTCCAAGCTCGTTAACTGTTACAGGTTACGACTGGGAATTTACCGAACTCGAAGAACCCTTCAATACTTACACCGTTGCTTCGCCCAATGGAACAAACCCCAACTACAGGTTGCTGTGGCTTTCTCCAATTCAGTACGGACGGTCGTACGATGTGCGTATCAGGTTGCGCGTTGCCGAAGGTAATTCTGTTGGTGATTGGGGTCCGACTTGCAGCATCGGCCTCCAGGCCAATGTGCTTACTACCCAACTCCAAACTCAATTCGCCAACGGGAATTTTAATTTCTGTGATGTGGTCGGTGCTGATGCGGTCGGCGGAGCCACCCAGTACCGCTGGACCTTCAATGACTTATCGGTGACCACAGAAGTCTTCGGCGATAACAACAGCCGTCTCCTGCGTTTGCAAAAAGTACCCGGCCTAAATCTCGGGCAGGTTTACATTGTAGGAGCTTACGCAACTGTCGGTGGCGAAGAGAGCCCCGCAGGGACACAGCGTTTTATCACCATGAACAATTTTGTTCCCAATACAGGCCTCCGTCAGGACATTTATCCCTGTGGTCAAACGTACATTTTCAACTCTTTTGTCCAGGCCAACGAAGTCTGCACCGCCGAGGCTTACACCTGGCGATTCACCAACACCTCTCAATCACAGCCTGCTATTTTTTACACCCGTTCTGACGGGAGTAGGTTTCTCCGCTTAGATTGGTTGCCTGACCTCATCATCGGCGACAGCTACGATGTGGATGTACGCGCTGCTCAGGGAGGCCTGCTTGGCGACTATTCCGTGACCTGCAACATTACCATTGGTGCATCCACCGCTGGTAGACCCGTTTTTGACACCGATATCGACCAGGTACCCGGCAATGGACTTAACCTGCCGGAAGAGAGTGTGGTTTTCGATATGACCCTTTCAGGAAACGACGGGTCCGGTGATAATGTACAATTGCACATTACCAACGAGAGAAATACCCCCGTAATTTTAGAACTCTACGACCTCAGCGGCAAGCTGATTCAAACGCGACAGGAAACGATCTATGGTTACGGCGACGTGCGCTGGCGAACCGGTTCGTTGCCTAAGGGTATCTACCTGCTCAAAGCGTTTGATGGTACAGAAGCTGTTACACGAAAGGTGGTGCTCTAAACTTATTTTATCGAATTCAGATTAATGTCTATATTCAGGGTGCTGTAATTCAGTGCCCTGATGAAGAATTTTTTTCATAAAGCGCCTTTCCTGAGAATTGCAATTCCCTTCGCGGCGGGCAATGCTCTTGGTTTCGTATTACAACCTTCGCTATTCATCTGCGTGGTTTTGCTTGGCATTTCAGGATTTGCAGCTATGCTGCTGGCAAGCTTGAATACCACCTGGATCACCTACCGCAAGAACCATTTCTTTGGATGGTTGTCAGTGGTAGCCTTTTTTGTCGCAGGTACGGCATGGTCGGGTTACAGGCTTGATGCACGACAATACCATAATGCGATTGACACATCAGGCGTGCTCTTTGAAGGCAAGGTGCTCAGCTTTCCCGCTGAGAAGTCCAATACCACAGCGCTCGAGCTGGAGTTGATTGCCGTTGTCGATAGCATAGGCCAAACCCGTGCCCTCGACACAAAGATTTTAGCATATGCGCATTCCGATTTGCGCGCAGACACATTGCTTCCCGGCGACAGGGTAATTTTTAAAAAAGTACCCGAGCCCCACCGCAGGGCATTGAATCCATACCAATTTGATTATGGAAAGTACCTCATTTTCCAAGGTTTTACCGCCACTGTATACCTGAGAGATGAGGTGGGTTTTAACCGACCTGAGCACCATTCCTTCTCTGTCGGGTCCTTTTTTCAAACGTACCGCAGAAGCGCCATTGCACTTTTTGAAGAGCGTGACACATCGCCGGCGGAACTTGGGGTCATAGCTGCCCTCGTCCTGGGCAAGCGCGATATGGTGGATGACGAAATCCGCAAGGCCTTCACAGATGCCGGAACCATTCATATCCTCGCCGTGAGCGGCCTGCACGTAGGAATCATCTATTTTTTCGCAGCTTTTCTGATCGGCAGGGTTTTTCGCGGAGAGGGGGGGAGGTGGTTTCGCCTGATCTTTTGCCTCGTTATTCTTTGGCTTTACGCGGGCATAGCGGGATTTTCTCCGTCGGTACTGCGGGCAGCCACCATGTTCTCATTTATCGCGGCAGGTCGTGAGTTCGGTCGTTTGGGAAATGTGTACAATATGCTAGGAGTTAGTGCTTTTTTATTGCTGCTTGCAAATCCGTTTTTAATCGGTTCTGTTGGGTTTTTACTATCATACCTGGCGGTCACGGGCATCGTGATGTTGCACCCTGTGATCTATTCGCTTTGGGTAGCGCCTACATGGTTTTTAGATAAGGTTTGGTCTCTTACCGTTGTGTCATTCTCCGCACAACTTGCCACATTTCCTGTCACGGTTCATTTTTTTCATCAGTTTCCTAATTATTTCCTCTTTTCCAATCTGCTTGTAATACCGCTCGCCACCATACTGTTGTACGCAGGCCTCATTTGCATCATGCTCTCATGGGTGCCTTATCTGTCAGATGTTCTGTTCTTATCCACCGAATGGGTGGCCCGGGGGCTGAATGAGGGCGTACTGCTTTTCGCAAAGCTGCCGCATCCCGTATCTGAAGGCCTTTATTTGTCGGCAGGCGAAACGGCGACACTGTACCTCCTGGCGATCGCTGTTGCACTGGCATTAAGAGATCCGCGCAGGGGGCGCTTGCGTTTTGCCCAGGCAGCCACTTTGCTGTTCTTTTTTCAATTTGGATTCAGAAAAATTAAATCCTGTATTGCGACTGAGGTTTATTGTTTCCATGTGGAAAAGACCTCGGTGGTGGGTGTATTTCGAGGCAGTACTGCCCACCTGTATTCACCTGATTCGGCAGGAACAGCGAGCCGTTCGGTCGATTTTGCCCTTGGTGGAATTCTCGCAGCGAAAGGCATTCGAAACAAGGATGTTTATGAAAACTGGACGAGCATTGAATCACCCGCTGTTTCGGTGGTTGCTGTGGAAAGCATGGAAGAGCTGCGAACAGCTGCTGCGAAGGCTCCAAACTTCATCCTTCTACGCGGCAAGTGGTCAGAGACAGGAGATTGGAATATTCGGATAGATGAAGGCACCGCCATCGTCATAGACGGGGCGGTGCCTTCTTATCGCAGAGATTATTTATCAGCCCGGCTTCGCGAAGCGGGAATTCCCTTCCAAACTACTGCCGAGGTAGGCGCTATTCGCCTCTGATTTCCTGTGCTTCGTTTGCAGAGATAATTTTACCATTGAATTCGCCCACTGCAAATGCATCAGATAATCCTTTATTATTGAGTTCCTTCACGGCGGCTTGAACCTCTTTCATTGACTTATAGGTGCCGTGGAGGTATCGGGTGGTTCCGTCATCGCTTCTGATGGGTCTAACGTTGCCGAGGCCCATGTACAGACTTAGTGTTTCTGCAGGGATCCTGCCTTTAAAGGTGCCGAGCTGTATGGCATAGCTCACAAATTTCTTGTTAATTTGTTCGGAGCCCTCGTCTCGTGTCTGATTGCTGTCCGATGTGGTGACTGTGGCACCTGCTTCCTGGAGCGTGATGCGCTTACCCTTTTTATAAGCGGTTACAAACGCGCCCTCATATCCTTTGAGTAGGAGGTTCACCCGGTGCTTGGCAGCGTCCCTGATATTTGTGAAACTTCCGGATACGAATCGTGTCAACCCATCGTCACCAGGCACGACAAGTAAATTTGGAATGTCCTTGAACAAGCTTCGGGATACGTTTTTGCTGAATGCACCGATCTGAACGCGGAAAGTAACTTTATCACTGAGGTGTAGTTCATCGAACGCTTCGTAGAGTGCGCTCTCTTTTACAAAAGACTTGTCCAGTTCGAAATTTTTATCGCCATTGCGGAAGAATACGCTGTAGTCCAACTCTGCACTCTCCAAATCCAGTGAGGCCTGTGCGAGCTCTGATGTACTTTCAAATTCGCCCAGGTAGTATTTCATCTGTCCGTTATTCTCTCGTGATTTCATATTCGGTATTGAAAGAATCCTTGAAAGATCAGAAGAGGATAGATTTTCAGTGCTATTCACCGTAAGGGTATACCCCTTTTGGAGGCTTCCCCGTTTTGCACGTTCTACATCGGCGGTGGAAGTCGAGCTTTTCAGGTAGTTTTGTGCATACACTTCACCCATGTACACCTTGTACATGTGATCAATGTCTTCGTCCGTAAGGGCGATTCCTTCGCTGTTCACGGGCATGCCATTTCCCGTATTGGGTTCCTGATCCAGATAGTCGGGTACGCCGTCGCTATCGCTGTCAAGGGGGCAGCCATTTACGTCCACCTGCACTCCTTCGGGAGTTGACGGGCAGAAGTCATAAATATCAGCCACACCGTCACCATCTTCGTCGTTGTCGAGCGAGGGGAGGGCAAAGGGACTGTTGCCAAACAGGCTTGCATTTGGATTTTTGGTGTGGTGGAGGTTGTATGTGAGGCCGGCGGCGCTGTACAGAAAACGGTCATTTTGGTTCAGCCCTTTTGTTGTAGCAGGGTTGTAGGCAATCCCGTCGAGGTAATCAGTATTGGTAAAGTGGTACTCGGCCGATAGCCGCAATGAGAATTTGCTGCTCAATTCGAGGTCCACACCGGCACTTACGGGAATCGAAACGCCCCGCAATGAGTAGGGAGCAGTGCTGTTTTCTGTTGACCTGAGGTCAGTTTCGTAATCCCTGTTTTGAGACAGAGGAATGGCATTCCCTGCATTGGCATGTGTTTCGGGTAAGCTCATTACCCGACCGTCGCCCCAGTGGTGGTAAGTACGCCCGAATGCGTCCTGCCGATCGCCTTTGGGATTGAATTCAAAAGTTGTGATTCCCGCCGATACGAATGGTGTTATCATACGCTCTTCGGGCAGTATGTGGCTGAAATTATAGGAAACGGACAATCCACCCATTCTCACAGAAGTGCGGAAATTGTAGTGGTCGTTTCGCAGGCGTTCTTCGGCGGTGATATTGCCAAACAGCGCGAAAACATTCAGCTCGAAGGCATCATTTATCGGGTTGCGGAGCATCACTGTCTGTCCCCAGTTGAGGTGGGTCCTTCGGCTCACGCCATTCAGGTTACCAACGTCTCCCATGTAGGTCATTACACCTGTTCCGATGTTAATTTTGGGTCTGAAGAGCACGCCTTCATTTTCCACAGGCTCTGAAATTACGCGCTGCGCTTGAGTAGTTAGCGGCAATGAAATAAGCGCTGCAGCGGCAATGCAAGTGAAGAAATAGTATTTTGTGACCATAAGGGGGAAGCTTGATTACAGCACTATATACTGTATTTCCTCCCCTTAGGTTCCGTTTGTAACCCGCTATTTTCAAAATGGAATCAGGGTACCCACTTTTGCTTTGTGACCATGAGCGCTTCCTGCACTGTGATGCGCTCACCATTGTTGTAAGCAGCTACAAAGGGGCCTTGAAATTTATCGTACTTCGCAGTGATGCGCTCGCGGTCGTTGCGTGCCGATTTGTAAATTTGATGGAATCCCGTGGTGTACTTGATCCAGGTGCCTCCCGGCTCCAAGTGAAAACCCTCTTCGAATTTGTACAACTTCTCAAAAACTGCCTTGCTCAGGTTGTTTTTTCCCGCCGCGATCTGAACGCGGTAGAAAATCCCTGTTTCGGGCATCGGGACATCTACAATGTTGCCGTCGGTAAATGCCTTAGCGGTTGCTGTGGATCCATCCTTTGGCTCAGGACGAGGTTGAGCCTTTGGTTCTTGCTTTTCTGCTTTTGGTGCAGGTGTCGTCGCTTCTGCAGTTTCAGCGGCAGGTTCAGGCTTGGATTCAGGCTCGGGTGCGGGTGCAGGCTCGGGTGAGGGTGCAGGCTTGGGTACGGATTCAGGCTTGGGTTCTGTGATCGCTTCAGCCACCTCATCACCGGTCTCGGCTTTGTCTGAGTCTGCCGTGTCCTGATCAGGTGTTGGAGTTTCAGGTGCTGTTTCGGCGACTTCAGCTGCGATTTCGTCCTTCCGGATTCCATCTCCCTCTTCTATGGGCACAACAATGGTTTCTTCGTCGCGCAAAAAACTGAAGGTTCCCTTGATTTGAGGCTTTTGAGCCTCCATGGCTATCACAGGGAGCATTTTATAGCTCACCGTTACCCGGTCTGATTCGGGAAAGTCATACCAGATGTACTTTACTTCGTTGTCGTCAATATTGAAAATCGCACCGCTCGATTTCAGGTCGATGACTGTGTAGCCGTTAGGTATGTTTTCTTCGATCTTCGCAAATCCACTCAGGTCTTGTTTGTCGACGTGAATTTCGACACGCCATTGGTTCACGCCGGCTGCAATGATGGTGCGCTCTGTTTGAAGGTTTGCTTGGCTGTTGTCTGATTTTTTAGCCATCGACTCTTTTACGCGCAGGGCATTAAGATCAGCCTGTTCTCCTACCGCAATTGTGTGAGGTTCTGCATCAAAATTCTTCCGTTCATTATTGTAGATGTAGGAAAATCGCTGACTGATTTCCAGGTTACCCAAGGCGTCGGCACTTGCTTTTATCCTAACCTTCATGGTGATTTTACGACCTTCAGGTAGTGCCATCCAGATGAATTTGCCCACCTGATTATTGAAGGTAAAGGAAGCTCCACCGCCGTCCACCAATTCAGCCGTCAATCCTTCATCAAGCGTGATTTGAAACTTGGCAAAGCCCATTACATCCGACTTGTCCAAAGTGATATTTACCAACGCTTCTTCTCCCGGTTTCATCACGGCAGGGGCATCGTGGGTTACTTTAATGTCTTGCTTTTGCGAAAGCATCAGCAGGAAAAAACCTAAAATTTGGACGGAAATAAGAAGCGGTTTCATCATGCCTGAGAATGGTTTTGACTTTACGGTAGTAAGCAAAACTATTCATAAGTCAGGCCGTTGAGGGCGCCAATCACCCATTTTGCGAACAGGCAGATGTGTACAAACGACTTGGCAAGGTTCGGGGTGTGCTCTTCCTAACCCCCTTACGCCCCTTAGAAATTGGGTTTGAGCATGTACTTTCCGTAGAATCTGTCGATGTGCTCTACTGCTTCTTCGGGACTGTCCACCAGTCTGAAAAGTTCCAAGTCTTCAGGGCTTATCGTTTTGTAATTGTCTCGCAAGGTCTTTTTTACCCAATCGAGAAGTCCGCCCCAATAGTCTTTGCCGTAGAGTATGATCGGAAAGCGACCGATTTTGCCCGTTTGAATCAAAGTCATGGCCTCGAAGAGCTCATCCAGGGTGCCGAAGCCCCCGGGCATTACGATAAACCCCTGCGAGTATTTCACAAACATTACTTTTCGCACGAAAAAGTAATCGAAGTTGATCATTTTATCGCCGTCTATGTAGGCATTTCCGGATTGCTCAAACGGCAGCTCAATGTTGAGACCTACGCTCACACCTCCGCCGCGTTTGGCCCCCTTGTTGCCCGCTTCCATTATGCCCGGGCCACCACCCGTGATCACGCCGTATCCGCTTTCGCTCAGCCTGAAGGCTATTTCCTCTGCAATTGTGTAAGAGGGGTCATCATCGCTAAAACGTGCTGACCCGAAGATTGAAACACACGGCTTAATTCGCGACATTTTCTCAAACCCTTCCACAAATTCGGACATGATTTTGAAAATGGCCCAGCTGTCGTTGGTTTTTGTTTCGTTCCAATTGCGCGGCTTGAATGCGCGTTTAATGCGTTTTTCGTCTTTTAGATTCATGCGAGTTCGTCTTTGAGATAGCTGGCGGTATATCCGCCTTTCTTCTTAATAATTTGTTCAGGAGTGCCTGTGGCTGTAATTTTTCCTCCGGCGGCCCCGCCTTCGGGACCAATATCGATAATGTGATCCGCTACCTTGATCACATCCATATTGTGCTCTACCACGAGCACAGTGTTACCGCTGTCTGCGAGCTTGTTCAGCACATCGAGCAGCAACCTGATGTCTTCAAAATGAAGTCCTGTGGTAGGCTCGTCGAGGATGTAGAAGGTACTACCCGTGTCGCGTTTCGACAGTTCCGACGCGAGCTTGATGCGCTGTGCCTCTCCACCCGAAAGGGTTGTGGACTGCTGACCGAGTGTGAGGTAACCCAATCCGACCTCGTTGAGTGTTGAGATTTTTCTCGCGATTTTCGGCTGATCCGAAAAGAATACGTGAGCATCTTCAATGGTCATGTCGAGGACGTCACTGATTGATTTTCCTTTGAACCTGACTTCGAGGGTTTCGCGGTTGTATCTTTTGCCGAGGCAGGTCTCACAGCCTACGTACACGTCGGGCAGAAAGTTCATTTCAATCGTTCGTACGCCTGCACCCTTGCAGGTTTCGCAGCGTCCTCCCACAGTATTGAAGCTAAAACGCCCGGCCTTGTAGCCACGTATTTTTGCTTCGGGCAGGTTGGCGTAAAGATTTCTGATTTCTGTAAATACGCCTGTGTATGTGGCGGGATTGCTCCGTGGCGTTCTCCCGATGGGCGACTGATCGATGTCCACCACTTTGTCGATGTGTTCGAGTCCGGTTACTTTTTCGTATTCGAGGGCCTTCATTACTCCGCCCTTAAAGGCATGGTTGTTTAGGATGGGGTAGAGGGTGTGGTTTACCAGGGTCGACTTTCCACTGCCCGAAACGCCGGTCACACAAATAAATTTGCCCAGTGGAAACTCGACTGAAATTGACTTCAGGTTGTTGCCTGAAGCTTTGTGGAGTTTTACTTTTTTGCCATTTCCTTTTCGCCGCTTTTCGGGTATTTTGATGGCTTTTTTACCGTCGAGGTAGTCGGCTGTGAGGGTGCCCGATTTTCGCAAATCGTCTACAGTGCCTTGGCCTACTATGCGTCCTCCGTGCTCGCCGGCCAGCGGTCCGATGTCGATCACGTGGTCGGCAGCGATGATCATGTCTTTGTCGTGCTCCACGACGATCACCGAGTTTCCGAGGTCGCGCAGGTTCTTAAGCGAGTCGATGAGCTTCCTGTTATCGCGCTGGTGCAATCCGATGCTGGGCTCGTCGAGGATGTATAGCACCCCCGTGAGCTGCGATCCGATTTGGGTGGCCAGTCGTATTCTTTGGGCTTCCCCGCCCGAAAGCGTTTTGGCGCTTCGGTCTAGTGTGAGGTAGTCAAGCCCTACATTTTTTAAAAATGCCGCCCGACTCGTGATTTCTTTCAGAATATCGTGCGCGATGCGCCGCTGCCTTTTGGTCAGTTTTGCTTCCAGCTCGCCGATCCATTCGTTGAAGGCAATCACGTCCATTGCATTCACCTCGCTGATCGAGCGATCGTCCAGCCTGAAGTGAAGGGCCTCTTTGCGCAGTCGGCTCCCGTTGCATTTCGGGCAAACTACGCGGTTCATAAATCCCTTGGCCCAGCGTTCCAGCGGTTTTGATTTGCTGCCTTCGGCCTGTCGGGTAATGAAGTTGATGATGCCTTCGTACTGCACACTGTAGGATGTACCCGAGTGCTGTCCTGAAACTTTCAGGGCTTCGTCGGTGCCGTAGAGAATCTTGTTCAGCACATCTTCTTCAAGGTCGGCAATCTTGGTGTTCAGGGTGTGCCCGTATTTTCCGAGGAGGGCATCGATCTGGTTGAAGATCCAGTTGTTTTTATAGCTGCCCAAAGGTTCGAGGCCGCCGCGCTTGATGCTTTTTGAACGGTCGGGAATAATTTTATCCGCACTCACTTCAGTCACAGTCCCTATTCCGTTGCACCTGTTGCACACTCCGTAGGGAGAATTGAAGGAGAACAGGTTGGGCTCGGGTTGGGGGTAAGAAATGCCCGTGGTGGGGCACATGAGGTCGCGGCTGTAGTGGCGCACGTGGTCCGTTTCAAAATCTACTGTCATCATAGCGCCGCTGCCTGTCTCCATCGCTGTGGCCACGCTCGACGTAAGCCTTTCGCGGTCGTCTTTGCGCACCTCGAGGCGGTCTATGACCACTTCAATGTCGTGAAGTTTGTACCGATCGAGTTTCAGATCGGGGGTAATGTCGCGTATTTCTCCGTCCACCCGCACACGCAGGTAGCCTTGCTTGGCGATGGTGACAAAGAGTTCGCGGTAGTGACCTTTGCGTCCGCGCACCAACGGAGCGAGGATCGAAATTTTCTTTCCTTCGAGTTTTTCTTCAATGAGCGAAACAACCTGATCTTCGCTGTAGCTCACCATTTTTTCGCCTGTTTCGTAGCTGTAGGCGTCGGCGGTGCGGGCGTAGAGCAGCCGCAGAAAGTCGTAAATCTCCGTGATGGTCCCCACGGTGGAACGCGGACTTTTGCTGATGGTTTTTTGCTCGATGCTGATCACCGGACTTAGGCCGGAAATTTTGTCTACATCGGGCCTTTCCATGCTTCCCATGAACTGCCGCGCATAGGATGAGAAGGTCTCGATATACCGGCGCTGACCTTCGGCGTAGATGGTGTCAAAAGCGAGTGATGATTTCCCACTTCCGCTTAGGCCGGTAATTACCACCAGCTGGTTGCGCGGAATGGTGACATCGATGTTTTTCAGGTTGTGTACCCTGGCTCCGAGTACTTCAACTGCTTCGAGTTCCGCTTGGATGGGTGTGATTTCGGAGGTTGTCAATGCAGTATAGGGGTGACGGTAGAATCGGGGATGTCCTCGCCCGCTTCCGCAAAAGCGCGGGTGCCGAAGGCCGAGTCGGCGGGGAGCTTGATGAGGTAGGCTTTTTTGTAAGGATTGGTCAGAAAGCTATCGCGGAGCCACGGGTTCAACGTTTTTAGAACTTTGTAGTTCATTCCACGCTCAATGGCAAAATCGGCAAAATTGTCCACAGCACCTTCAATCAGGGTTTCGGTGACATTGTAAGGTGGATACAGGTCGTTAGGTCTGAAATGAAACCCGTATTGCGAGGGCTTTGAGATAATCTCTTTGGCGGCGAGGATGCGGAAGAGGTAGCGCGAAGTCTCTTCAACAAGGAGCAAATCGTAATAATCATCCACCTGCTGTCGATCCACCTGCTTCGACAGTCCGTGCATGCCGAGATTGTAAGAGGCAGCGGCCATGGTCCAGTTACCGAAGCGGGCATGGGCCTTTTTCAGGTAGCTGCAGGCTGCGTGGGTCGATTTTTCCACGTGGTAGCGCTCGTCTACTTCATTGTTGACTTCCAGCCCCAACTCCCGGGCGGTTTCTTTCCTGATTTGCCAGTACCCCGTAGCCCCTGCAGGAGAGACCACATTGCTGAGGCCGCTCTCGATCAGGGCGAGGTATTTAAAGTCGTCGGGAACGCCTTCCTCGGCGAGGATGGGCTCGATCACGGGAAACCAGCGGTTCGCTTTCTTGTGGAAAATAAGCGTTTGTGACTGCCAGTAAGTATTCACCAAAAGCTCGCGGTCCAGGCGCTCCTTGATATCCATTTGGGAGAGCGGTACGTCCTCTCCTGCAAATTCCAATTGGTCGGGAAGTACGAGCGAAAAAATCTTGTAGTTGTTGTTGAAATACCGGCGGTAGCTTTCTTCCACGGCCTTCTCGTCAGTCGTTCTCTCGCCTGAAGCTGAGATTGCGGTCCAGCCAAGTGCCAGGACGCAAATGGTGAGGAGCGAAAAAAACATTTTTTTATAAGGCAGGGGGGATGTAGGCATGTTTTGAGCTAAATTGGGGCGTGCTTAAATGCACATTTCAGTTAACGTATCCGCGACGCTTTTGGTTTTTTTCCGTGAGGATAAAAAAGAAAGCCAACACCGCGAGAAAAACCGCAATGTATAAACCGATGACCAAATAATTGGCAGACGATACAAAGGTAATGAGAATGAAGTAGCCCAGCACTGCCAGAAGGGATGCGATGCAATAAATCATTGCCACCTGTCCGTCCGAGAGTCCAAAATAAAACATGTGGTGGGTGGTGTGGTCTCTTCCACCCACGAAGGGCGACTGACCGCGGCGCAACCGATTAACAGTGACAACGGTGGTGTCGGCCAGTGGCATCAAAAAAACGGCGATCAATGCCGCAATACCCAGAAAACTGCCCCCACCGTCTACGGTGCTGTCCACATTCCAGCAATAGTGCACCCCGACGTAGCCGAGCACAACCCCCAAAAACTGACTACCGGTAGTATAGGTTTGGTATTGTAGGCGTCATCGGTGAGGCCGATCAAAAACCCGATGGTTCCCGCGGCCAGCAGTCCGATGATTTGTCGGCTTTCAAAAACATCGCGCGCATCAAAAGCGATGGAATACATGCTGAAGCTGATAAAGAATATGATGAACAGCGACAGCCCGCCGATTGCGGGTTTGGTTTGGGTACTCCAGCGAACTGTCGCTCCGGGTTGGTTTTTTGTCCCCAGGGTTTTTACGAATCGAAGCAGTATGCTGTTGATAAGTAGCGAAAAGGCCGAGACCGTAAAGAAAAAGAAAACGAAAAAAACGATGAGTGATACTTCTTCCGTCATGGTGTGTCAAAAGGGAGATTTAAATGTAGCAAATGCCCCGGCATGCAGGCTGTCTTTTTCGGAAACGACCGGGTTTTTCAGCGGCCAATCAATGCCGATATCAGGATCATTCCACGCGAGGCATACTTCACTATCTTGGTTGTAATATCCGGTGCATTTATACGAGAAAACCGTGTCGTTTTCGAGCACGGCAAATCCGTGGGCAAAGCCGGGGGGTATGAAGAGCTGTTTTTTATTGGTTGCGCTGAGGGTGGCACCACACCACTTCCCGTAATGGGGTGATGACTTGCGCAGATCAACGGCCACGTCGAAAACGGAACCCGAGACCACCCTCACAAGCTTGCCCTGCTCATGGGGAGGGCGCTGAAGGTGAAGTCCGCGCAACACACCTTTTTTCGAAAGAGATTCGTTGTCCTGAACAAAGTCGAGCATGTTGCCCGTAGCTGACTGAAAAGCAGACCGATTGAAGCTTTCGAAAAAATAGCCGCGCCCGTCTTCGAACACACGTGGTTCGATGAGCAATACGGCCGGTATGTCGAGGGGAGTTATTTTCATCAGCTACCGAAAAGGCGTTCGAAAAACCCTTTCGGGCTTTTGTGTTTATCGTCGTCGTAGTAGCCGTGACCGTAGCCGTAGCCATATCCGTAGCCATAACCGTAGCCGTAGTTGTTGCCATATTTGTTCCGGTCCACATCCACACAATTCAACACCACAGAGAGCTTGGTCAGGCTGTTTTCATTGATGAGCCTATCTACCATGTGAATACACTGCTTGTTTGACATGTCGGCCCTGAATATGTAAATCGGGCTGTCGGCCTGCTTAATCATGGGGATTCCATCGGTCACCATGCCCACCGGCGGGTTGTCAATGATGATGACATCATATTGTGTCTTCAGGATCTTTAGCACTTCCTGCATGCGTTTGCTCATCACCAATTCTGCAGGATTCGGTGGTATGGGACCCGCTGTGATGAAGTCGAGGTTGTCAACCTTACTGTTTACAATGCTTTCTTCCAGGGTCGATTTACCAATGAGTATCGTGCTCATCCCTTGGTCGTTGTCCACATCAAATCCGAGGTGGATTTTGGGTTTTCGCATGTCGAGGTCCAGAACGATAACGCGTTGACCTGAATAGGCAATGATGCCTGCAAGGTTGATGGCCACAAAGGTTTTTCCCTCACCAGAGGTGGTGGAGGTAATGGCAATCATCTTGGCTTTTTTGCTCTCCGAACCATCGGTGAGAAACTGAAGGTTGGTACGCAAACTTCTGAACGATTCCGAAATCATGCTTTTCGGACTTTTATCGATCAAAAGCTGGGATGTGGGAATGTCTTTCTTGTATTTAGGAACCATGCCGAGGACTGTCATCGTGGCATTGCTCATCTTCACGATTTCTTTGATGGAGGTAATCTTATTGTGCAACACATACTTCACGACGACAATGCCCAGCCCCAGGAGCAATGCCACGGCCAGCGAGCCCCCTGTGATCAATCCTTTTTTGGGCGAAATGGGGCTGCCCGAGCTGATGAGTCGTTCCAGAATCCTGTTTTCCGTTACGAATCCCGCCTGCGAAATGCGGTATTGCGTTTTCTTTTCCAACAGCATCGTATAGTACTTTTCGTTGATTTCGAAAAGCCTGCGAAGTCGGGCAAACTCTAATTCTTTATCGGGGAGCTCGCTGAAGCCGCTCTCGTATTCGTTCATTTTCGAACGGATGTTTTCCTTTCGCGACCTGATTTTCCCCCTCGAAGATTGAACACTTTCTACGATCAGCCGCTGCTGAATAGCAATGCTGGTATTTATTTTTTCAAACTTCTTACTGGTTTCCTTCATGTCAAACTGGATCTCCTCACGCATCGTGAGCAGGCTTCTCAGCTTTTCCAGCATCATTGCCACCGAATTTTCATAAGAGGTTCCCGAGAGAAGCGGAATGAGTTGGTAGACATCTATTTCGCTTCCTCCCTCTTCAATGGTCAGAAGCACCTGATCCAGCATGGTCTCTTCCAGGTCCAGTTTAAGTAGTTCTTCTTCAAATTCTCTAAACACCTGAAAGTAAGATCCTGACAGATTATCGAGATTTGATATTTTATTCTCCTGCTTGTATACATTGAGCTGAAGCTCCGAGTCGCGCAAGTTTTGATACACGGTGTCGAGTTGATTATCAATGAATCGAAGAATGTTCGTGGCACTTTGCTCCCGATTTTCCAGGTCAAATTTGATGTATTCTTCGGCATGGGTGGTGACAAAATCGCGCGCGATCCCGGCATTTTTATCGCGCATGCTGATCTCGATCGTTTTGGCCGTGTTGTTGAGGATTTTGATGTCGAGCTGCCTGCTGAATTGGTTGGCCAGTGTCGATGGTTTGTTTATTCTGAAGTAAAACGTCACTTCACCCTGACTTACACGTTGATAGTGCTGGGCATCCACCACCATAAGCTTGTGCGTGAAGTATTCGTTAGTAACAGATTCACCAATGGCAGCATTCTCGTTCAATTTTCTGCCGTAGAGCTCAAGGTTGTACGACTTGTCGTCGGAAAAGCGAACATCTATAGGTGCATCCAAAATGGATGAGTCCTGTATCGATTCAATTTCGATCATGAAGGACGAACGCGGGTATTTTTGATCGGTGAGAAACTCACCTTTTTCGAAGTAAGAAATTTGAAGGGGCAGCTGGTTTACAACCCGGGTTATTAATAGCTTGGATTTCATCAGCTCGATCTCCTTCAGCAGGCTGTTATCGTCCGAAAACTGGTTGACATTCAGTATGCGCTTTGCCTGGTCGCTGCTGCCGAGCTGTATGATTGTTTTGGCTTCGAAAGTGGGGCTTGTGTACCTCAAATAGATGTATGACCCTATCAGAGCCAGGGCCACAATCGAAATGATCAGGATAATGTTCTTGCGTAGGATGTACAAAAACAGACCCGGCTCAAACTCGTTGCTGAAGTTTGTGAGGCGCTCCTTGTAGCTCTCGAAGTTGCTGTTGACGTTCGAAATGTCTTCGTTGTACATTTCAGTTCCCCTCCCCCTCGAAAAGTTGCAAGATGAGTATTGTCGTGGTGATCAGCGAAACAGAAGTGGTAACCAGCGTAATCACAGGAGAAATCTCCTGGATAAATTCCCTTGCGAGCAGTGGCAGCGGTTCGACATAAATGATGTCATTGGGTTGAATGATCAGGTCGGCCTGATTCAAGCCATCAACGGTTGAGAGGTCAATGAGAAAGATTTCACGCTCTTTGGTTTCTTCATTTTGGCGGATCAGCTTAATTTTAGAAGCCACACCCCGGTCGTTGATGCCTCCGGCCATGGCGAGTGCTTCCATCAGCGTGGTATTGTTATTCATCAGCGGAATCACTTGTGCTGTACCTCCCGCACCCGGTGATACAATGGCCCTGTTGTTTTGAACATTGAGCATGATGTATGGCTCGTTGTAATATTGGGAGTAGAGGCTTTCCAAATACAACTCCGCCTCACGAATGCTGAGCCCCTCCAGTTTTACCCGACCCAACACCGGCATTTTGGCGGTCCCGTCGCGGTCGATCAGGTATTGCATGCCTCCGCCCCGCATCATCATCATCTGTTGCTGTCCGCCCTGACTCGGCCCGCCGAGCATCGATCCTCCGCCAATACCCATTTCCACCAACATGTAGCCATTGCCGGTGAAGAAGTTCATCGTGATAAAATTATTCGGCGATAGCCTTGCCGATGGCCCCAGAGAATCGGGCTGCCGGGCATACTCGTATCCCACCGGAGTTTTGAAAAGTAAGTCTTTATTGACGGTACAGCTCCCCAGAAAAAAGGAAACAACGAGCCAAAACAGAAAGTGCCTCATAAATGCGGGGTTCATCGACGGATTCAAGCACCGAAAGTATTAAAATTATGCCAATAGACGGTCGTACATCGAGGTGATATCGCGCACCAAACGGTCAAAGTGAAATTTTTCCTTCACAAATGACCATCCGGCCGCTCCGAATCTATCGCGCATTTCCTTGTCGTTAATCAGGGTAAGCAAATTGGCAGCAAATTTATCTTCGTCGTCAGGCTCGCTCAGCAATGCGGTTTTTCCAGGGATTACCACATCCTCGATTCCGCCCACTCGGGTTGATACCACGGCACGGTTTGCCGCCTGGGCCTCGATGAGGCTCACCGGGGTGCCTTCGTTTTTGGAAGTAAGCGCGATTATGTCGGCCCCGGCATTTACAAAATCCACTTTTTTCACCCAAGAGGTGAAATATACGTCCACGTCATCCTCCGAATCGCTGCTGTAACTGAGACCAATCTCGTCGCAATAATTTTCCAGTTCACTGCGCACTTCACCATCGCCTATAATGAATGCCTTGGTGCGGTAGCGCACTTGGGGCATCACGCGCTTCAATACATTCAAGAACATGTGGTGGTTTTTTATTGGCACCAGGCGTCCGATGATCGCGACGGCTACATCGTCGGGTCCGAGCTTAAACTCTGTCCGAAATACATGGCGTTTTTCGTCAATCCCGTCTTGAAATCTTTGGAGATCAAAGCCAAGCGGAATCACTTCAATTTTTTCGGGAGGGCATATTCCGTGCTCCGTCGAGAGCTCTTCCTTTTGCCTCTCGCTGATGGCCACGATGCGGGTGCTCACTGAGGCGAGTTTTCGCTCCAGCCCTTTGTAAAAACCCGTAACTGCCGGATTGAAATACGAATGAAACACATGGCCGTGAAAGGTGTGCACGATCACGGGAACTTTCATTTGGTGGGCGGCCCACCTGCCCAGTGCACCGGGTTTCGAGGCGTGGGTATGCACGATATCCGGTTTGTAATCGGCGATGATTTTCTTCAACCTTTTGTATGCCGCGTAATCGTGAAAAGGGTTGATTTCACGCCGCATTTCGGATATGACTTCGGGGGTGAGACCGAGGTTTTCTACTATAAACTGTGAGCTGTCTTCACTCTTGTCCTTCATGCCGCCTACCAGCATGGTGTCATAGCCGTTTTTGACATATTTGGTCAGGTAGGCCGCATTGTAAGTGGGCCCACCCAGGTTGAAGCGGTTAATGATGCGGAGTATGCGCGGCATGGGGCTGCGAAGGTAATTTATTTCACCAAGACTTTTCCCGCTGCAATGCGCTCCCACCAATGCTGAAAAACAAAGACGGCCCAAAGGGTGTGAGGGCTGTCGCCGGGATTTTTGCTCACCGCCTTTCGGCGCAATTTAAGGATGTTGGTAATGTTGAAAATTCCCTGTGCCTCAAGAAATTCTTCCGCCAGCAGACGGTCGAGTTCGGGCTTCAGTACCGTGCACATCCAGTGCCGCAGCGGGGCTTCAAAACCGCGCTTTCCCCGGTCGAAAAATCCGGGGGGGAAATCTTCTTTGAAGGCTTTACGCAGCAATTTTTTGCCACCGACGCTGTCTATTTTTTCGGAAGCGGGGAGGGAAAGCACGAAATCCACGACGCGGTGGTCCAGAAAGGGCACGCGCACCTCGAGGGCGCGGTGCATACTCATGGTGTCTACTTTGCAGAGCATGTCATTGGCGAGCACAAGCCCGATGTCGGTACGCAGTACGGAGTTGAAATCGCTCGGGTCGAGTCCGGTAAATTTTCCCTCCGCATCGGGATGCAGCCCCGTTGGGAAAGGTCGAAGCAGAAGTGATTGCGCGTCTTTTCGACGTGTAAACGAGGCCCATTCGATGTATCGATCGGCAAAGTCGAGCTTAAGGCCGCGGCTGTAGCGCTTTATTTTGCGCAATCGGTCAAACACCGCGTGGCTCCGCGAGGCGGGCAGCAGCCCCAGCACCGGCGCCGAGGTGCGCAGTGTGCGGTTCACGGCTCCCTTTTCCAGCGACCTCAGCAGGGCGCGGTGCTTGTTGTACCCGCCCAGTAGCTCGTCGGCCCCGTCGCCGCTCAGGGCTACTTTTACCTCTTTTCGCGTGCGCTGCGACAGGATGTTGACCAACACCGCCGAGGAGTCGGCAAAGGGCTCGTCGATGGCATCTAAAATTTGCCGGAGCTCCCCCTCGATGTCTTTTTCCCGCACCTCAAATACTTCGTGTCGCACACCGATGTGGCGCGCAGCCGCTCGGGCATTCGCGCTTTCGTCGAAGTACGGATTGTCGGGAAAGCCGATCGAAAAGGCCGGGATCTCGCTGTCCTCCCTCCGGGCCAGAAGTGTGATCACTTTCACCCCTTTCAGGATGGTAGCCGGGTCGGGAATGTAGCTCAGCTGCAGGTAGGTGGCGAGTGCGTCGTGGTCTATTTCGGCCTTTCGGCAAAAAGCGTGAACCGAAGTCAGCGAGCTCCCGAATGCAAAGGCATCGTCACCGGCCGTGTAGAAAAACGGTTTGATCCCGTAACGGTCGCGCGCACAAGTCAGGTGATGCCGCTCCGAATCATACAGCGCGAAGGCAAAGAATCCGTTCAGTTTGGGCAGGAAGTCGGTGCCCTCGTGAATGAGCCCGTGGAGCAGTACTTCCGTGTCGCTCGATGTGGTAAACTCAATCCCGTAGCGAACGCTCAAATCGGCGCCGAGGGCCTTGTGGTTGTAGATTTCCCCGTTGAATACTAAGCAGTAGCGGCCTGATGGGTCGGTCATGGGCTGATTGGCCCGGGCCGAGGTGTCGATGATGGAGAGGCGCCTGTGCGCGAAGGCCGCTTTGGTATAGGTTTTGACTCCCTCGGCGTCGGGCCCGCGCCGGGCGATGCACCCCGATGAAGCATCCAAGGCTTCGAGGTGGCTGTTTTCAATTCCCTTTCGGGTCCATATTCCGGCGATTCCGCACACGTTAATCGGGCCTAATTTATACCAAAGGCCGCATATTTACATTATCTATGCAAGCGTATTATGAGAATGAAACCCTCTTTAAGTGTTGCGATTCTGTGCATCAGTCTTTTGGGTGCGCAGGGTTTTGTGAACCCGGCAGCGGCACAGCGCGATATCGATCATTTCTTTTCGGGAAATGCGATGCGCGGAGCAGCTGTAACTGCCACCCTCGTCGATTTGGCCACGGGTGAAGTGCTCGAGTCGTTCAGGCCCGATGAGAAACTCTGCCCCGCTTCTGTTTGGAAAATCATTACCGCTGCGGCGGCCCTTGATGAACTCGGCTCCGACTTTCGCTTTCGTACCACGCTCGCCTATCGAGGCCGCATAGACGGACGCATTCTTTACGGAGATATCTACCTGGCGGGCGGTGGTGATCCCTCCCTTGGGTCTCGCCATTTTGAGCCCGGTTTCGATGCTTTGATCACAGCATGGGCGGCAGAGATTAAAGCCCTCGGCATCGATTCCATCACGGGAGTGGTGGTGGCCAATTCGGCCCATTTTCGCGGCGACGGAATCCCGCGCACCCGCATTTGGGAAGATATGGCCAATTATTACGGCGCGGCCGTATCGGGGCTCAACATTCACGACAATACCTACTTCATCGACTTCAGCACCCCCGCCGAGCCCGGGCGCCCGGCCCAAATGAACGGCGTCGCGCCCGAAGTGCCCCGCCTCACACTCAGCAGCGAGGTCTACAGCAGCACTGTGCAGACCGATTTGGCCTACATCTTCGGCGCTCCGGGCAGCAACGAGCGAAAGGTACGCGGCACCCTGCCTTTGGGCCGGTCTTCTTTTTCCGTAAAGGGAAGCCTGCCTGACCCGCCACTCTTTGCGGCCTATCACCTCCACGAGCGCATCAAGTCACTCGGCATCTTCGTGGCGGGCGGCTACCGCGCCGAGTCGGTGACCATGCCCGAGCCGGCCACCCTCAAGCGCATCTCAGAGTACCGCTCGCCGCCCCTCACTGACCTTGTGAGGCACATGCTTGTCGAGAGCGATAACCTCTTTGCCGAATGCCTTCTCTTTCAGCTCGGGGTGCGCAGCGGCGATCCGACTCTCGAAGGCGGAATAGCCGCCCTCACCGCCTACTATTCGCGTTTCACAGGCCTCGACAAACCTTTCTTTGCCTACGACGGCAGCGGACTCTCGCGGTTCAATGCCGTTTCTTCAAAGATGGTGACACAAATCCTGGTGAGGGCCTCGCAGCGCGATGAATTGCGCACCCACCTGCTCAAGGCCATGCCCCTGGCTGGAAAGGAGGGAACCGTGAAATATTTCGCCAAAAACACCAACCTCGATGGCAATATGCGCGCAAAAAGCGGGTCGATGGATAGGGTAAAAGCCTATGCCGGCACCTTCAATGCCTTTTCCGGAAGGGAGCTGGGGTTTGCCTTTTCGGCAAATAATTACGCCGGGAGCTCCGTGGATGTGCGGATCGCCGTGGAGCGGTGGCTTGTGTCTGCGTATGGGAAATATTGAATTATGGCATTCTTTCAGACCTGTTTTGACGTGGAGATGCTTCCTGATGAGATCCTTAGATCGAATTATCCATGGATAAAAATAACCGTCACATCGAGTGCCGTGACGCAGGAGCGGTGTATCGAGATGCTATTACTCTGAAATCCGGTTTATAAATCGTTCTTCAAATACAGCGCGAAAATGTGCAGCACTCGAACTGACGGGTTCCTTAGAACAAATTATACGTTAATAAAAATAACCGTCACATCGAGTGCCGCAGCGAAGCGAAGGTGTATCGAGATGCTATTACTCTGAAATCCGGTTTATA
>JAIVHQ010000233.1 GCA_020200995.1 Flavobacteriales bacterium | reverse complement strand
ATCCTCCGACAGCTAGGGTTTCGTTCGGCCCGCAGGTCCCGGAATCCCGCTGAAAACGAGATAAATTCCACCACAGTGGTACCTTTTGGCATCCTTCAACTACGCTCATGAGCCACGCTCAGGGCAGGCTCCGTGTAGTGTAGATTTACTAAGATGTGATCGATCGTCAAGAAGGTTCAATCATACCGCTGAAAAGTGAATAATCTTGCGACCACAGGGATTTCACATTGACCATGAACATGAAAGGCCCCGCTAATAACGGCTCTGCAGAGAGCTTGTCGAAATGTTCCCCCCGCCGCCGTGGGCAAATTGTGGGAAGGCAAGGATAAAAACCCCGGCTTGACCCAATTACCACCTTCAGTAATCGGCTTTGAAATGCGTTACATTAAAAGTACCTTTAATAAAAAGTTGTAAAATGCGGACGATAAAAATAAGGATAGACGATAAAGTTTTTAAGCACTTCATGTGGTTCTTACAACGATTTAAGAAGGACGAAATTCAGGTGATTAATGAGGATGATACTTATTTGTCTGTCAAAGAGTATCTCAGTGGCGAGCTTGATAGCCTGGAACAGGGAGAAGCTGAATTTATAAGCATTGAAGAGCTTGATATTGAGTTAGAAAACGCAATTAGCAAGCATGAAGCTTAAAATTACCCGATCGTTCAGCGTTAAATTGAACGAACAGGTTAATTATATAGCAAAAGATAAGCCCGGCCCCGACTAACAGGTATTTAGAGACAATAAAAACGATATTAATCAGTTTCAGTCAAAAAGGACAGCCATGAAAAGTATCACGAAATTCATTTTAGGCATTTTCGCAGGCATTGCCGTTCTTGTTGCAACGACCGCATTTATCATTGCTGACCCACAAGCTGACTTTACGAAACAAGTTGTGAGTTTGGAAGACAGAATCGCACTATCCGAGATCACGACTGAAAATTTGAAAAAAGGAACTTTCAAAAGTTCACTGAAATTCAAACAGAATAAGTCCGATAATCCATCAAAAGAATTTTATGGTCAAGAAATAATCATTGCGGACAATCCGCAAGTTGACAGAATTCTGATTGGGGTAACCAATAACTTGACCTCAAGGGTGGAAATTTGGAATCAAAACAACTTTATGGAAACGAAAGAATTGGGGTTTATGGACAAGATGACTTGGGGAGCAACCCAAACAATGTCGATTGATTTTTATGACCAGACAAGCTGCAAGCATCAGGGCAAGAGCAAAATATCAATGCGATTTTATGACGGGACAGGTTTTTTTGGCGACATAGGAACAATACATTTTGATCTGACAGGTTACGGAGATTTTAGTGGGGATAAGAAAATTGGAGTGTTTGCCAAGTCTATTGATTCAGATGATGTAAATGAACCTGAATTTTCGGACCTGAGCGTATGGAAAAATCACAACAGTTTCGACTAAAAATTGCCTTTGTGAAGAGCGTCCGTAAGAAATAATGGACCAGTGGTAAGCCAAAGGTTAGTACATTGGTCGTAGTGAGAGCCAAACCGAAGGAGAAGTGCTTTTAATCCGCTACTTCACATACGCGCAAAACGTACTTCCTCATCTTATCTATAGTGGTTGGTCAAATGAACCTTGAGAATATGAAAAAGCTGTTTTCATCACTTTTTGTAATTCTTGCTTTTCAGCATGTATCAATTTCTCAACCCGTTTGGCCGACTATAAAGGCCAATGCCACATTTACAGTGCACGATACGTCTTTTCTTACGCCGGGTATATTGCCTTTAAACATTGGCGGGTGGGAAGATGGACTGTATGTCACCAGAGACGGCAAGAATTTATACTCTACATTCCTGCCGATTGATGTTTTTTCATGGCTCGGAGATTTAGAACCATGCCTTGATTTTACTCCCTATTTTCGGCCACCATTGCTCGGAATGGACACAGTAACCAATCCCTTTGGTTGTAATAACTTTGTGCATAGTGATATAATTTATTCCGGCAGAGCGGATACAAGCCAGTCCTTTACTGCCTGGAATGGTTCCAATCTTGAAATACCGGCTACTTTCGAAGGGGGTGCTTGCGGGGTGCTACTCAATGAAGATACTTTTGACGTATTTGTCTTTACCAGGGATATTGGCTCAGCTGCGGGGATGGAGCTTTTCTTTATGAGCAATGTCTCTGTGAACCCCAACACCTCTACCGCCGTTCAAATTTTAAGCTCACCTGAACAAGAAGATAACCCTCATATTGAACGGCTCAACGACTCTACCTTACTCCTGTTCTTTGACCGTGAACGACATATTTATTACTCCCTGAGTTATGATAATGGAATAACGTGGGAAGCGCCATTATTGGTAACAAATGTTCTAAATGACCAGGCTCCCTATGATATTCAACCCCACCTGTGGAATGATGGATCAGATTGGTGGATGTTTTTCTGTGCTGATAATACTGCAGGTAGGCGATGTATTTACAAATCCAAACAAATGATTGCAGGTGACTGGAATAGTTGGAGTCCAAAACAAATTGTAATCGAACCCGGCGAAATCGATGATGGAAATCCCGATACTCATGTCGCGGGAATTGGTGAGCCGACACTAACCGGGTATGGCGATCTATATTTTGTGGCTATTTATGCGGATTTGAGCTCGGCAGATACCACTGATGTATATGATTGTGACCCCTGGATTCTACCCGCAAAGCAATCTGTTGTGGGTGGGCTATCAAACGAAAATATTGCTAAAATAAATTTTACTATTTATCCAAATCCGGCCAAAGAAAGTGTCAATATCAAATTTTCAAAGCCTATTGATGACATTCTCGAGATCATTGATATGTCCGGAAGAGTACTTGATTCCGAACCCTTGAATGGACAAGATGTCGAACTCGATGTTTCACATTTGCCGGGTGGCATGTATTTATTAAAACTCAAGAATAATACTTTAGTAATTCAAAAACTTATTATTGAATGATTAAACAAGAACAGCGAAGGCAAAATGACTAAGTTTTCGCCTCGCCGCACTTGTCATCCCCACAGCGGAATAGCCTCCGGGCTGAATATTCTGTTGTAGGAGCCCTTGCCTTTCCACAGGGCTATTTCATTTTTACGGTGTCACGCGGGGAGCGCGATCCGACAACCGTAAATCAATACAATGAGGAAGTCGTCACCGGACGCGGGGATCCGCTCAAGCGACAGTATAATGAGACTTGCGGCTTATTTGAATATTGAAAAGTGGTGCAGCTATGAGTACATTCTCAGCGACAATAAGTTGAAGAGCCGCATGTCGACAGACTTTCGCTTGCGACGACGCACCGGGCTTGTTGCAGAGTTCTCCCTGCGGGCGGCGGGGACAAGTTGTGTGAAGGCAGGGGTAAAATTTGCGGCACGGCCTGGTTGCAGCGCATGAAAAATCAAGAAATTAAAACGCAGAGATTGAAAAAAAAGAAAGGCCCTTTTACGGGCCTTGGCCCGGCGCTACTAACACCGGGGTTGTTCGAGTGATATAAATATACGACTTTCTGATTAACATGTTGTTATTAGTATCATGAAAAGAGTAGCCTTCTATATTGATGGATTTAATCTATACTTCGGACTTCTCGAGAATAACAGTGATATGAAGTGGTTAGATGTTCGACAACTCTGCGAAAAATATTTGGAACCCAATCAAGAAATTGTCTTATGCAAATACTTTACCGCGAGAATAAACAATGACCAGCAAAATCAAAAAAGGCAGAATACCTATTTAGAAGCTTTGGAATCCACTGATCTTGAGATCATTTTTGGAAAGTATCATACACGCTCTCAGACTTGTAGACGATGCAGCAATACTTGGCCAAAGCATGAAGAGAAAATGACTGATGTGAACATTGTCGTTCACATGTTGACTGACGCTATGAATGATCTGTATGATACTGCAGTTCTTATTTCAGCAGATAGTGACTTGGTGCCACCCATCAGAGCAATAAGACAAAACTTTCATGAAAAGATGACTATTGAGTTGTTACCATTCGACAGAAATAGTTTTGCAGTTAGAACCGAAGCTCACCACACCATGTTTTTGGGGCGATCAAGGATAAAACAAAGTTAATTTACAGGATCTGTTATATCAAAAAACGGTTTTACTCTTGCAAAACCTGGGTCATGGTAAAGTAAATAAGCTGCTTCAAAACAACAAAGCCTTCGTTGTGCCAGGCCCTGATCGAACCCGCATTTGCCATCTCTCCTAAAAACCCTACCTGCGCGCCCGCGGAGGGTTGCTTCCCACAATCACCACATCGCCGCTGTAAGATTTCTTAACGCCTTTGTATATGTATTCAATCACCCGAAAATAGTTGCCGTCTGCGGCCTCGCTTCCGTCCTGTACGAGGCCATCCCATTCGAAAGTCGGATCGTCAGAGGAGTACACTTCCCGACCCCACCGGTCAAAGACCACAGCATTGAATGACAGGAGGCATACATCGTCTTCATCTTGAATTAGCCAGCGGTCGTTTCGGCCGTCTCCGTTGGGGGTAAATATATTGGCAATGGGTTCGATGTCGCCGCGCGTAGGGGTGACCACCGCAATTTCGATGTCGATAAATTCGGAAACATCCTTCTGGCAGCTTTTGGAATTTACCTCAAAGGTTAGGACGTAAGGGTCTTCGGAAATTTGATCACAGGTCGGGTTCCAGAGGAAATTTGAAATGACCTGCACGGCGCCGCCGGTCTCCTCAAACTGCGGGAGCCCCTGCGGACCGGGAATGTCGGGCCAGGAGCCGGAGAGGATGATGGTGTCGGTTACATTTTCGTCGATGGCCTGCACGGTGAAGTTGATCGGATCACTTCCCACTGTGTGCTCTATGGCATCACCGTCGGGTAAGATGGTGAGTGTGGCCGGCTGGTCTACGGGCAGTTCGAGGTTGATCTCAATGGTCTTAAATGTGGTGTCGGTCGTTTTGCAACTTTGGGCTGTTACCATAAACTCCACGAGATAGGGTTCGTCGCGTACATCGCTGCAACGCGGCCTCCAGCAAAGGGTGTCCTGTAGGAGGCTCAGCCCGTTGAGGGGGTCAAAACTTGCAGGGTTGGCAGAGAGTTCGAATAATTCTGAACGGGCAGATACCTGGAGGGTGTCAAAAAAGTTGCCATCAACTGCGGTCACAGGAATGCAGAATTCGGGCTGAGCGTAAAACTCGAAGGTGTATGAGTCGGCAGGTTCAGGTATGAGGGTGGGTTCATTTTCGGGAACGATGACGTATATAGGCACTGAGAAAAAAGTGGATTCCTTGACCTCGCAATTGGTAGTGAGCACTTCAAATTCAACGATGTATGGTTCATCTCGGACTTGCGCACAGATGACTTCCCAGCAGAAGGGCAAGGTGAGGGTGCCCTGATCATTATCGGGGGTGAGTGCGAAGGCATTGTCGAATTCGAAGATTTTTGAACTTGGCGTCACAAAAATCGAATCGGCGGCATTGGGGTCTTCAAAGACGAATTCGAAGCAATGGGTGGAGGGGTTGTAGAGGTCTATGAACACGCCGGGACTGCCGTCAACGACAGGTTCTGCGAGTGCAGTGGGCTCATCTTCTTCCAAAATCACGTTGATGTAGATGTCCTGTTCGGTAAAGAATACCTCCTCGGCACAGCCTTTGGAAAACGCAGTGAGGGTAACCACGTAAGGCTCATCGCGCAAATTGGCGCAGAGCGGCTGCCAGCAAAGATCCTGAATCACTGTGGAGATGGTCTCAACATCGGCGAATACAGCCTGCGGCTGAACCGTGCCGTCGAACAGCTCGCCCGAAGCTTGTACGAACAGGGAGTCACCAACATTTGGATCAGTGACTTCAATTTCAATGCACCAGGAACTGTTGGCAAGCACGTCAAAAATAGTGTCTCCGATGGGGGTGAATATCTCGGAAGGCAAGTCTATTTCGCATATGAGGGCCGCTACCTGTACCTCCCTGATCACTTCACCTATTTTCACTCCGTCGCGAAATTCCTCCACCTTTACTGAAAGGCTGAAGAACCCTGTATTCAGCGGTTGGGCGACGGCGATTCCTGTAGCGGGATCGAGGGTAAGGGGAATGTCACCCCCCACAGGATCTTCGAGGTTGTACTCTGCCGTGTAGTTGAGTCCCGGATATGGTCGCGGGCCCGAACCCGGAGGGTAAATGGGTGGAGGTACCCCTGGTCCTGTGAAATTTCCGCGAAGGGGAGCGATTATGCTGTACACCAGTGAGTCACCATCCATATCTGTGGCTCCGAAATTGATTTCGGCTTCACCGTTTATACAGAGAAAGGCATCGGAAGGGTAGGGGAGAAATTCGGGCGATGAATTTTGCAGTGCAGGATCAGCCACCTGTACCGTGAATACCATGCTTTGGCTTGCAGCCTCCACATTCAGGGCCAGTTCATTTCGGCAGCACCGCTCCCAGGAGAGGTAGTAGCCGTTCGGATTGTCGGGCAGGGTGATGGTTTGGATGTAGGTTTGACTTTCCACGCAGAGGCCCGTATCGTAACAGGAATTGGCCAGGGGGATGATTTCCGAGGTCGGATTGCCCATGGTGAAGGTGAGGTTGGTGAGGGCCTCATCGGTGAGGGCATCAAACACTGCAATGGTGATTGCGTTGTCGACCACCAAATTTCCGTCGCAGTCACGGTACAGGATGAGGGTGGCCTCGAAGGTATTGCCCTCGACGTGACGCACAGAAAAATCACCACCTGCAATGTGGTTGGACAATACGTTAAAAGATAGCAGGAAGGCAAGGGTGAAAAGGATGGTTTGAAGTAGCTTCATCTAAACGGTTTAATCGGTGAAATGCAAACGCAGGCAGCACCCTGTCGGAGTACATTTGCCATTACAGTGACGGAATGTAAGCATTTCAGGTTGTCCGGTGCTGATCGATCCTGATTTGAGTCACTTTGATTCACATCGGGGGCCACGGTTCATGCGGATGAAGCAGGTCAATTATACCGTAATGAGATGAAATATTCAGACAAAAAAATGCTGTATCCGTACTTTACACTTGCGGAGCTGCATTGAGCTGCTCCGCGTTCCGTGATTTCATACGGCCTTCGGGATTACCAAGTCTCGGTGCTTGCCCGGGCGTACCGCATTTGCTTCCTTTCCGGAAAGGAAACCGCGCCTACACCATTTTAAACGCCCTGCCGGCTAGAGCAAATAATCCGTCGTCACAAAGTTGGATCCCCTGCTTTTGAGGAGGTTTTTCAGAATTTCATTGTTGTGCGCATTGTCTTTCGAAGCCACAAAAGTGCGGATGGAGAAGGAGCGCAGGGCATCGTGCACGCTGAGGGTGCCCACTGCCGAATCTTTCCTTCCGGTAAAAGGATAGACGTCGGGGCCGCGCTGACACGAACTGTTGAGGTTCACCCGGCACACGAGGTTTACCAAAGTATCGATCAGAGGGCCGAGTTTATTTACGTCAGTTCCAAAAAGGCTCACCTGCTGTCCGTAATTCGAATCGGCGATTTCGTCGAGGAAGCTGTGGATGTCCGAAAAAGTTTTCACGGGCACCACGGGGCCAAACTGTTCTTCTTTATACACGCGCATTTCTTCGCTCACGGGGAAGAGCACGGCGGGCCAAATGTAGTTTTCGGTGGTTTCGCCGCCTTTTTTATTGAGGATTTTCGCGCCGTTTTCCAGGGCATCATCGATGAGTTCCTGAATGTAGGCGGGCTTGCCGGGCTCGGGTAGGGGCGTGAGCTTGGCGCCGTCGTCCCAGGGGTTGCCAAATTTCAGCGCGTCGACCTTTTCGGCAAACATCTTGTTGAATTCAGCCGCGATCGATTCGTGAACATAAATGATCTTCAGGGCAGTGCAGCGCTGTCCGTTGAAAGAAAGGGCGCCGTTGATGCACTCGTCGGTCGCTTGCTCCAGGTCTGCATCGGGGAGGATGACGGCCGGGTTTTTGGCTTCAAGCCCCAGTATGAGGCGGAGGCGGTTTTTGTAGGGATGCTGGTCCTGCAGGGCGATGGCCGAGGTGCTGTTGCCGATGAGGGCGAGGACGTCGATCTTACCCGTTTTCATGATGGGGGCTGCCACCTCACGGCCACGGCCGTACACTACGTTGATGACTCCTTCCGGAAAGCAATCGCGAAAAGCTTCCATCAGCGGGGAGATAAGCAGTACGCCGAATTTGGCGGGCTTGAAGATGGCCGTGTTGCCCATCATGAGCGCGGGAATGAGGAGGGCAAAGGTCTCGTTGAGCGGGTAGTTGTATGGCCCCAGGCAGAGCACCACGCCGAGCGGGCCACGGCGGATGTGGGCGTAGACCCCGTCGCGCTTGTGGAATTTGGCGCTGTCGCGGTCCAGCTGCTTGTAGTCTTCAATGGTGTCATAGATGTATTCCACCGTCCGGTCGAATTCCTTTTCCGAATCAGGCTGGTTTTTGCCGATTTCCCACATCAGTAGTTTCACCACGGCAGCGCGCTGCTCCTCCATTCGCTTTACAAATTTTTCCATGCAGGCGATGCGGTCAGCCACCTTCATGGTAGGCCACAAACCCTGTCCGCGGTCATAGGCTTTCACGGCGCTGTCGAGCACTTCGAGGGCTGTCTTTTCATCGAGGTGGGGCACGGTACCGAGCACGGTGGGGCTGTATTTTTCCGTTGAGGAAATCGTGGAAACCACCTCGTCCATTTGGCCTTTCCAGGTGATGAGCTTCCCCTGACTGAGGTAGGTGGTTTGGTGAAGTTGTTCGGTAATTTTGAAGGGATGGTCAGATTGCATCTTATTTGGTTTTGATTTATGCTTTTGCGCAACATTCTTTTAAAGAAGAATGTCTTAATGAAACCTCAGTACCGCCAAAAAGTTCACCCGCATCCCAAAGGCTTTTGGCGGGGTGGTGCGCTGCTATGCCGGCTCACATGCGCATGCACCCCTCTGCGTCGGGCGGGCAGTTGGTTTATTTATCTGAGCGATAAATATTTTCGTCCTTGCACTTTTACACGAGACATCCCCGATTCCTTCACCGACGTACCCCCGATTGAGTACAACGACCTGTCGGTCTCGGGCGGCAGGCTCATCGCTTGGCGCGTGGGCGGATGGAACTCCTAAAAACCTCTGAAGGATCCGGAGGGTAGCACCGTGTGGTCCGCGCAAAGCTAGGAGGGGGTCAATTCAAGCGTGTTGGTTTCGGGCAAGTATAAGTTTTCAGAGGACGATGCAATTCCATGGTCTACCTTGCAACAAGATAGGCGCAGCAGCAAGTGATATGAACTGCGGAGTCTTTTTTATCGACTTCATTAAGCAGGTCGCAACAGTATATTTTCTACCTGCGGCAAATTTACCTGCGCGCGCTTCCCACTTGCAGCCCGATGACGTAAGCTACCCTGACCACCACGGTCTCCGTGACGTTGCCGAACTCATGGCGCTCGTAGCGTGCACCGATATCTATACGGTGATTGGCTACACCCACTCCGCCCGCGTAGGAAAGTTTGGTGACATTGCTGTCGTCCTGTATGCGCGAAGCGGCTCCCACCTGTGCGCCAATGTAGGTCGATCCGATCAAACGCATGCGCGCTCCGACACGGTACGGCACGATTTGAACAACTGAATTGTCGCCTGAGCCCCAGTGCCTGTTGTAGCCTGCATGAGCCAGCATGAAGAAACGGAAAGCGAAGGGAATGGCCAGCTGAGCTGAGCCTCCCACAGCCATATTGTGCGTGTCGCTGAAACTGTTGACGGGAAAAGCGACTTCAGGGCCGGCATTCAGATTTACATTGCGGAAGTCTTTTCCCCTTTGGGCTGCGGTTTGGCCGGGAATTCCAACGATTAATAAAAGGCTGAGCGCAGCGAGAAGGCTGATGGTTTTCATGGTTGTTTTATTTTTCGGTTGCAAAATCGGAAAAAAGAATCTTATTGCGATACAAAACTTTATGCGAGTGCCGAATCTGACTTTGCAAATCGCGGTGATTTTCAACTTTGAAGTGTGATTTCGACGCGTTTTATATCTTGTACGATTTTCAAAAACCCAATCATTCAAACTAACCAAATGAAACCTCTGATCACATCTTTACTGTGTTTTTCCACTGCGGTATGCTTAGCGCAAAACAGCGTTCCCGCCATCGATATTCTCTCCATTGAAGTGGACGAGGTGGCCGAGGAACTCAGGCTGGTTGGGAGCAACAGGTATGTGCTCAACGGAATCAAGGCTTTTGAAGACATTCAGGGGGTGCTGAATTACGAGATGATAGGCTTCTACAGCGACGAGCCGGGCTCGCAGAGTTTGCCGACAGGCTTCGAACTCCTCTTTCCAAAGGCGGCCGAGGAAG
>JAIVHQ010000366.1 GCA_020200995.1 Flavobacteriales bacterium | reverse complement strand
GGCCGATGTTTTGAAGGCCTGTTCGGCTTATTTCCTGAAAGGTCACCTTTTTGATAAAGCTGTCGAGCGATACGCCGCTGTAACTTCGGGCATAGCCGTGGGTGGGGAGGGTGTGGTTGGTGCCGCTGGCGTAGTCGCCGGCGCTCTCGCAGGTCCAGGGGCCAATGAAGACGCTGCCGGCAACGGTTACCTTTTCTGCAAGTTCTGAGGCATTTTCGGTGGCGATAATCAGGTGCTCGGGTGCGTAGGCATTGCTGAAATCCATGACTTCCTCATCGTTTCGGAACCTGAAAATACTGCTGTTTTCCAAGGCCTTGGTCGCGGCTTCTTTTCGTGGAAGTGCTGCGAGTTGGCCTTTCAGTGCTGATTGTACCTCGGCGACAAAGTCAGTGGCATCGCCGGCGCTGTCGCTCACGGCGAGCATTACCTGGCTGTCGGCACCGTGCTCGGCCTGGCTCAGAAGGTCGGAGGCCACAAAGGCGGGGTTGCTCTGCGCATCGGCGATCACGAGCACCTCGCTGGGTCCGGCGGGCATGTCGATGGCGGTGCCGGCTTCCTGCACCAGCTGCTTGGCGGCCGTCACATAGCGGTTTCCCGGCCCGAAAATCTTGTCCACTTTTCGGATGCTCTCAGTGCCGTAAGCCATGGCCGCGATGGCCTGGGCGCCGCCCACGGTGTAAACCTCATCGATGCCGAGTTGGGCAGCGATGTAGCGGATGGCGGGGTGAACTTTTCCGTCTTTGCCGGGCGGTGTGCAGAGCACGATCTCTGCGCATCCCGCAATTTTTGCCGGAAGGCCCAGCATAAGCAGAGAGGAGAAGAGGGGAGCGGTGCCCCCCGGAATGTAGAGCCCCACGCGCTGTATCGGCAGGCTCTTGCGCCAACAGCGCACCCCTGGCATGGTCTCCACGGGTTTCATCACTTCGCGCTGGGCTTCGTGAAAGCGGCGGATGTTGCCCTCGGCCAGCGCAATGGCGGCCTTGAGCTGGTCCGAAACTTCCTGGGCTGCCGAGGCTATTTCAGCTTTTGCCATCAGCAAATTCTCCGGCCTGTAGCCGTCAAATTTTTCGGTCAAGTCGCGGAGGGCAGCATCGCCACGCTCGCGGACTTCGCTCAAAATCGATTTTGCGGAAGCGAGCACAGCTGCATTGTCGAGCTCGGGGCGGGCGCTCAGGGTGGCCCATTGTGCGCGATCGGGATAAGAGATTACTTTCATCATTACAATACCATTTTTTCGATGGGACACACCAGGATGCCTTCGGCGCCGGCTGATTTGAGCCGATCAATGACTTCCCAAAAATCGTCCTCGCTCACCACGCTGTGCAGGCTGCTCCAGCCTTCGGTGGCGAGGGGCAGCACGGTCGGGCTTTTCATCCCGGGCAGGATGGAGGTAATTTTTCCGATGGCGTCATTCGGTGCGTTGAGAAGGATGTACTTGTTGCGCCCTGCGTTCTCCACGGCCCGCATGCGAAAGAGGAGCTTGTCGAGGAGGGCCTGCTTGCCTTCCGGCAAATTCGGATCGGCGATCAGCACGGCTTCGCTGCGCAGGATGGTTTCTACCTCCTTGAGTCCGTTGGCCAGCAGGGTGCTGCCGGTGCTCAC
Organism: Flavobacteriales bacterium; assembly: GCA_020200995.1. GTDB lineage: Bacteria > Bacteroidota > Bacteroidia > Flavobacteriales_D > Cryomorphaceae > T3Sed10-241. The sequence continues at coordinate 1,044 of JAIVHQ010000366.1, read as the reverse complement.
GATGTCGCAGACGGCCTCGGCGAGGCCTATGCTCGGGGCGATCTCGACGCTGCCGCTGATTTGCTCGATCTCTGCGTCAATGCCCTTTTCCGAAAGGAAGGCCTGCAAAACGACAGGGTAGCTCGTGGCAATTTTCTTGCCCTTGAACCAGCTCAGGTCGGTGTAATTTTCCTCGCGCTTCACGGCCAACGAGAGCCTGCATTTGGCAAATCCCAGCCTTTCGGCAACGGGGAGATCAAAACCCTTTTCGAGAACCACATTCTCACCCGCGATGCCGATATCGGCCACGCCTTCAGCGACGTATTGCGGAATGTCATCATCGCGGAGGTAGAGCACTTCGAGGGGAAAGTTGGCGGCCTCGGCGCGGAGCTTGCCGCCGTTGCTCACCTTGATGCCGCAGCGCTGCAGCAGGTCGAGGCTTTTTTCGCTGAGGCGGCCGCCTTTTTGAATGGCGAGTTTGAGTTTGGTGTTGTTCATGGTATTTCAAAAATTAGTTCATTTTCAATGTCAAAAAAGCCTTCTCTTTCAAGCATCTCGATACAAATTTTCAGGCGCTCAGTTTTTCTTTTTGTGAAGCTTGCTCAAGCCTGAAAATTCACTCGATGTGACGATCTCCTTTTAGGCTTATTATCGTTTTAATGAAGCCGTCTCATCGAGTGGCCCGCCTTTTCGGCGGGTTGTATCGAGATGATTAAAAACAAAAAACCCTGTCGAAGCCGGGGCTGACAGGGTTTGAAATGGGTTTATGCCACTTTACAATACCATCAACTGTTCCCGGAGTGATCCGTGAAAAAATGATGGTGGTGATGTGTGGCGTTGAAATTCATTGCGGGGCAAATGTAATGCTAAATAATTCGATTAACCAAACGCGTGAATGTCGATTTGGTTCAGTGCTGATGTCAGGGTGTCGCCGTTGTTATGGTGAGATTCAACAAAAAATCGGCCAAAAAAGTCTCCGAAATCAAGCAGTCACCGCCTGGTTGACACTCCTGTACGCAAACACATTGCAAATTCGCCTGCGGGCAAATCGGGTACGCGAATCGG
>JAIVHQ010000365.1 GCA_020200995.1 Flavobacteriales bacterium | reverse complement strand
CAAGCAGCCGGCGTGTTTTCTACAATAACACGGACGTTGCTCAGAACAACAATGGCTCGGGAATTCTGCTCACCAATGCAGCATACACCGCAGGGCAGGAAGATCTTTTTCAAGGCCGCCCCCAAGTGTTCTATTCGCGAAACAGCGGGTTGGATGCCGATTTCAATACCGCAGCCCACTGGAATGAGCTAGGGCAGTTCGGATCGGGGGCCAATGTTTTTAATTACCACGGAACGGGAGTGAGTGGCAACACCGACTATCCCCAAGAGGGCGACATTGCCTTCATCGGCTTTGACCCGGGTAGCGGCCGTCCGCATTCTTACAAAGCTTCAGCAGCGGGGGTGGCCGCCGCCGAGGTGAGGTTCACGCCCATGCAGAATGCAGGCGGTGACAGGTTGCCGCGGTACTACGGTGCCAATCCCACAGATATCACCGTGCTCAGGCCCACCCTGAGTTTTGGCAACACCTCCGAAATTGAAAACATCAACAGCATCAGCGGCGAAGGCGCCATTTTGATGCGCGGGGATGTGGACTTGTCGGTGGTGGATCTGGGTAATTTTCTGGTCGAAGACTCGAGCATTGTAATGGTTGAGTCGGATGCTGCTACGCTTAACCTGAGTCATTTGCCTGCTGAAGTGCCCAATTTCTTTTGTACGACTTCAGGCAATGGTTCCAATTTTAAAGGGCTTCGGATCCAAAGCAATCTGAAAGTGCGTGGTGATATGGAAATTATCGGGAATGCCAGATTCAATTTAAATACAGGGGCCACCGGCGATATTTCGGTAGGTCGCGACCTTAAGTTGGCGAAGTATCAGGCAGTAACATCATCGCCTTGGCTGAGTTACCAAAACTTTGGAACTGCCCGTAGCATCGAAGTATTCGGAAACCTGCGCGTTGAAGGCGACGGTACCCGTATTCAAGTTCTAGCTCCGACCTCCTTTAATCAAGTGATTCACAACCTCACCGTCCACAAAAATATTTATCAAAATACGCCGGCGGGGATTGGACTCAATTTATTCACCGGCCCGGCCAATGACTTCATTGCGCTCACGCTCAGGGGTGACGGAAATCATAATTTCGTCAACGAAGCGGGGATGACTCCGAAATTTGGCAGGCTTTTGGTCGACAAAGGCAACGACCTGACATCCGGCTTTTCATTCAACTCGCAAATCATTGTGGATGCCCCTGCCGACGGGAATACAAAACCCATTGAGCTGCGCAATGGTCTTTTGACCATCAACCACACATCTACAGATATTACCCTGAGCGACGGAGGCGCTAATTTCTCAATTCCGTCCACTGCGGGTCTTGCACTCGAAGCAGGTACACTCAGGATAAGCGGCAACGAAATCGGGATGAACCTTTCGGGACTGTTGAAAGTCGATGGCGGTCTATTTGAAATGGGAAACTCACCCGGACAGAACAACTACATCGAATACTCATCGGGCGGCAGCGCCAAGATCGAAGTGAATGGCGGGCAACTTTTTGTGGGATCGCAAGTGAGGCAAGGCCTTACCAACACTGCGGGTATTCTGGACTACCGCCAGACAGGGGGTGAAGTGCAACTCGGAATATACGACGCTCCCAGTGCCAACCGCCCTGTCCTGGAAGTGACAAATGATGGAAGCAGATTCGACCTGACAGGTGGAAGCCTTACACTGGTGAGGGGAATTAACAGTACCTCTGTCCCGAGTTTGCGCTTGAACCCGACCAACTACAACACAAGTGGTACAGCCGATTTGATTATCGGCAATGCCAATTCTCCTACGGGAGCGCAGATGAAGAACATCGGCATCCAATCTCAAATTTCCCTGCCTTCCTTGCGAATCAACAACGATTCGGGAAGTGACCCCGTTGTAAAAATCTACACCAGCAACCTTACCCTTGAGGACTACCTCGATATTGACGGAGGGGCAACTTTGGAAACGGGCATTTACGACCTCACGCTGCGGGGTGACATCGACAATGATGGAACCTTGGTGTCGACAGGTGGAACGCTTATACTCGATCATATCCTGAGTGATGTGACCGGTTCGGGCGTGTTTGACCTGAACGACCTGGAGCGAATCGGGGGCGGGGTGACTGTATTTGATACTGACCTTTTGGTAAAAGGTGATTTTGATATGGACAACGGGACCGCTGACTTCGGGGTCAACGAACTTCGCGTGCAGGGAAATGCACAAATTGACGGCGAGCTTTCAATATGATTACGGGTACCGCCCACGAATTTACCATTGGCGAAGAATTGAGGATGAGTCGCGGGATTTTTAACCTCAATGGAAACCTCCTGACCCTGGGATTGAGTGCAGATATTGTTCAGCTCAATGCTTTCGGGCCCAACAATATGATCAGTACTGGAGGCGCATTTACCAATTTTGGAGTGCTCAAGGAGATTGCGGCCAACGTTACGGAAGATGTCTTCCTACCGCTGGGGCTCAATGAGTACATGCCGGTATTGCTGAATTTTAGCGAAGACGGATACAGCAGTGGAAGCACGCCAAGCTCTTACCTGACGAGGTTGGTGACGGGGCCTCAGAATGCCACGATTCCGCCGCGCAACAATGTTTTGCAAATGTATTTTTCATTTGATGTACAGGGTGTGGGCAGTGACTTGCGCATGGATATGGAATTGGCATATGATCAAAATTATGTGGCGCTGACAGGCGCCAATACTGAAGAGGATTACATAGGGGCAAGGATCGTAAACGGATCGCCTCAACCCGCAGTATTCAAGTTTGGAACCACCGCGGTAAACGCGGAGGATAACCTGATTACCTTTTCCTTTGACGGTGTGAACTCCGATGGAATCAGCGGTGATTACTTTGCCGGGATTGACGCCCAAATACCTAACCTTGTCCCTGTATTTACTACAGTACAGGATGGTGCAGCAACCAATAGCCAGGGCCCCGACCGTACCTACGACAATGAAGTGTCGGGGGGCGGCGCACCCAACGGTGCCGTGGTGATTATCGATGATGACCACGTGCTCAATATGAATGTGAACAACATCACATTTTACAAGACCATCATCGAACCCAATGCCACGTTGGAAATCGATGGAACGAGCTTTCACCGCTTGGGTATTGTGGAAGGAACAGGTACCATCAGGCTCGTCAATACAGGTACGCTGCCTTCGGGAAGCTATAATG
>JAIVHQ010000232.1 GCA_020200995.1 Flavobacteriales bacterium | reverse complement strand
GGCTTGGTTACGGTGTCGCTGCGGAGATCGATGGGAGGGGTGTTCACAATGGTTTTTTTCTGGAGATCATCAGTCCGTCCCTTACCGGGAAAAGGACATTTTCGGTGCGTTCGTCGGCCCGCGCAAAGCGGTTGTACTCCACGAGTGCGGCGGTATCGGGGTCTTCGGCGATTTCGGATTCGTCGATCACTTTCCCGCTCCAGAGCACATTGTCGGCGATGATGTAGCCGCCGGGGCGGAGCTTTTCGAATACGGCCTCATAGTAATTGATGTAGTTGATTTTGTCGGCGTCGATAAAGACGATGTCGAAGGGGACTTCGAGGGTGTCGATCACTTCGAGCGCCGGGCCGATGTGCATGCGGATGCGCTCTGTATTTTCGGTCAGGGCGAGGTATTTTTCGACCATGGGCTGCAGCTCTTCATTGATGTCGATGGTGTCGAGGCGGCCGCCTTCGCGGAGCCCTTCGGCAAGGCAGATGGCCGAGTAGCCCGTGTAGGTGCCGATCTCGAGGATGCGCTCGGGACGAATCATGTGCGAGAGCATGCTGAGCACGCGGCCCTGAATGTGGCCCGAAAGCATGCGCGGCTGCAGCACTTTGAGGTGGGTCTCACGGTTGAGTTTGTGCAGGGCATCGGGCTCTGCCGTGGTGCTCTTGGCTACGTAATCATCGAGTGCCGGATCGAGAAATTCCAATGCGGTGGGGTTTTAGCTGCAAAGTTAAGCAATACACGCGGCCCGAGTGACGGGCCCTGTAACGGTGCGCACGGCGATCAAAATTTTTCCGGAAAGGATTCTTTAAGCAGCAGCTTAATGTCGTCTTTGAGCCTGGCGATGTCGTTGTCGCTGGTGCCGTCGTAAAAGCCGCGGATGCGTTTTTTGGGATCGACGAGGACAAAATTTTCGGTGTGGATGAAATCCTGAACACCGCCATCACCTTCGTCAAGCACTGCAAAATAGCTCTTGCGGGCGAGTTCGTAAATGTGCTTTTTGTCACCGGTGGCTAGGATCCATTTTTGAGGGATGGCGCCATAGTCTTCACCATAGGCAGCGAGTACTTCCACCGAGTCCATTTCGGGGGTCACGGAGTGGGAGAGGAACTTCACGTCTTCATACTGCTTGAAATATGTTTGGAGCAGTGACACATTGCTGCTCATCACGGGGCAAATCGTGGGGCAGGTAGCGAAGAAGAAGTCGGCCACATAGACCTTGCCTTCGAAGTTGGCCTGAGTCACGGTGTCGCCGAGCTGGTTGATCAGGGTGAAATCTGCGATGGTGTGGTCCTCGCGCACGCCTCGCTTCGACTCATCCACCAATCGGGGGTTTACGTCCGAGGGTTGGTACACCTTCAGTTTTCTCTCCTCCTTGAGCAGGGGGAAAGCTATGGCCATTCCGATGAGTAGAATGCCCGCAAAGATTAAGATGGTCACGAGCCAGGGACGCGGTTTCATTCGAGTAGTATTTGGGAAAAGAACGCCTCCGTTGAGGGATTGTTGACACAAAGATCGTCAAAATTTACCGCTTTCCCTCAACTGTTTACCCAACTGCTCACTCGCCGTAAATTGAGTCAATGAGATCTCTGTATTTGTCCTTGATCACCTTTCGCTTTAGCTTGAGCGTGGGGGTGACTTCCTTGTTTGCGATGGAGAATTCTTCGCTGAGCAATTCAAATTTTTTGACCTGCTCCCACTTTCCGAAATTCTGATTTTTCTCGTCGATCTCTTCGAGGTAGCGGGCGATCACGTCGGGGTGCTTCAGCATCTCCTCGCGCGAACTGTACTTGACGCCCTTTCGTTTGCACCACTCTTCGAGAAATTCATAGGCGGGCACAATCAGTGCGGCGGGGTGCTTGCGGTTTTCGCCGATCACCATGATTTGCTCAATGAAGCGGCTCTCCTTGTATTTGTTTTCCATGATCTGAGGAGCGATGTACTTTCCTCCCGAGGTCTTGAAAATCTCCTTCTTGCGGTCGGTGATGCGCAAAAACTGTCCGTCCACCATTTCGCCGATATCGCCCGTGTGAAACCACCCGTCCTTGTCGATGACCTGGTCCGTCAGGTCCGGCCGCTTGTAGTAGCCCATCATCACGTTGGGGCCTTTGACGAGGATCTCTCCGTCTTCGGCTATTTTCACGTGTACATCGGCGATGGGGCGTCCGGTGGTGGTGATTTTAAGTCCGTTGTTTTCCAGTTGGTTTACACTGATCACCGGCGAGGTTTCCGTGAGGCCATAGCCTTCGAGGATGGGGATGCCGGCGGCGTTGAAGATCCGCGCCAGGCGGGGATTTAAGGCGGCGCTTCCGCTGGCTACGGCCTGCACATTTCCGCCCAGGGCTTCCTGCCATTTGCTGAAAATGAGCTTTCGCGCTATCTTTAGCTTGAGCTCGTACCAGGGCCCATTTTGGCCGTAAGGCTCGAATTTCTCACCGATGCTCACCGCCCAGAAGAAGAGGCTTTTTTTGATGCCCGAGAGCTCAGCGCCTTTGGCCACGATCTTGTCGTAGACTTTTTCCAGCAGGCGGGGCACTGCCGTAAATACGTTGGGCCGCACGTCGCGAATGTCGTCGCCGATGGTATCCAAAGACTCGGCAAAGTAGAGCGATACCCCGGTATAGCAGTATAAGTAGATGATCATTCGCTCGTAGATGTGGCAGAGCGGCAGGAAGCTCACGCCCTTTCCGGTGCTGTCTACCGGCAGGCGCTCCTTGCTCGAGATGGTGTTGCTGGCCACATTTTTATGCGAAAGCATGACCCCTTTGGGGGTACCGGTGGTACCGGAGGTGTAGATGAGTGTGGCGAGGTCTTCAGGTTTTACATCGGCACGTAGTTTTTCGATGGCCTCAAGCTCGACATCTTTTTCAAGAAGGCTGCGCCAGTTTTTGGCGCCGGGCACTTCGTTGTAGCTGAATGTCGCTTGGAGCGTCGGCACTTCTGCTTTGATATTGCTCACCTTTTCGAAGAGTTCGACATCGCTTACAAATGCGATTTTCACCTCAGCATCGTTGAAGATAAACTTGTAGTCATTTTCGCTGATCGTGGGGTACACGGGTACATTGATGGCGCCGATCTGCAGAATGGCCAGGTCGGTGATCACCCATTCGGGACGATTGTTGGCGATGATGGCGACCTTGTCGCCGGGTTTGACTCCGAGTTTTAGCAGGCCTGTGCTCAGGGCGTTGGCGGTATCGATGACTTCTCGGGTGGAATATTTTTCCCACTTTCCGTTCACTTTTCCCGCCAGGGAATCTTTTTTGGGAAAGTGCTTGAGTTGGTGAAAAATGAAATCAAAGAGACGCGTCTTATCGGCTTGCATAGGTTCCTGATTAGGGTTGATTAATGGCAAATATGGCCCAATTTCGGGAAATAGTGTAAGAAACACACGATAAAAAAAACTAAGAATTGAAAAATGTCTCGAAACCAGACAGGTCATCAAATGCGCAGGGCCGGAAATCTATCTGCCCGCAGCCACGTCAAAGCGGTACACCGCACCCACACGCAGCGAGAGCATGGAGAGGCGTTCCGTGAATTTTTCGGTGGTGTGGTACCCGTGATCGATCAGTTCATATCCGGCCTCTTCGGGGTCGACGCCTTCACCCGAGCGCGTGCTGCCTTCCCTCGCGGAAAAGGCAAAAGACGGGGGTCCCCCTGCCAGGTAAGCCACTTCGACGTCGATAAAGAAGCGGTTGTGGTTGAAGCGGCCAAAGATGTCGGCCAGGTCGAGCCGAGCGCCAACGCCGGCTGTGAGCACAAAAGTGCCATAGGAGTGGAGGTTTTCCTCAAAGAGGTTGACAATGCCCTCCGTGCCCTGGTCCACATCGGGGTCGCGTACCTGGGCATTCGAACTGAACAGGCCAAGACTCGCCCTCACTATGGCGTAGGGCACCACAGGCCCCGGAGGCAGGAAGGTGTAGCGCACGGGAATGCTGATCATGGTGTAGCGGTGGTTGACAATCAGGGGAGCGCGGATAAATGCATTTTCCTCGATTTCAAAATCGATGTCGGATTTGTGGCGGTCGTACCGCCCCAACTGAAAACCCAGCCCGATGGCCACGGGCATTCTGTCAAATTGCGCCGTGCCCTCAAAGTGAAAAGAGTGGATATTGTCCATCGATTGGCCCATCTCACCCAGAGGCACATTCATGGCGTACGATGCGCCGAAGTCGAATACCTGCGCCTGCATTTTGCTTCCGCAAAAAATACAAAGCACGACCAGGCAAGCGAATGAGGAGAGGCGGTTCATCTATCGAAAGTTCTACCCCGAAGGTAAGGACTCCTTGTGAAGTTTCGGCATTCGGACGAATCGGATGCAGGTGGATGGGTAGAAGGAATGCCTTTATGAACCGAAATGCTTCGCTGCATCATGCCTTTGGCTTGACCTTCGGTTTGTAAAGCTGCGGAAGTTCGATTCAAGGACTCTTCTGAAAATTAAGATCAGGAAAATAGTTCCGCAGCATTATAAATGCAGCGGAGCGGTCACTTGATAATCAAGATTTAGAAGACAGTTCCGCAGGTCGAAGATCCTGCTTCAGCAGTGCGCGGATGCCACGGCGGAGCAATCTTATTTGAGTGACTTTAAATGCAGCGGAGCGATCACACATTATGTAACACACGATTCAAGGAGTAGCCGCTTGAAGAAAGCCTCCTTACTCCGAGTTGCTTCCCGCCATCAGCCTTTATGTTCCGTGGCTTTGATTGCCGCTTCCTTTGCCGTGCGGTGCTTTCGATATAAAAGAATCAATGTTCTCCTTTCGCTGCTTTTTCATGCGAGGGTCTTTCGATTACAAAGTTGCCTTTCCGGCGCGCTTCATCGGTATGCTGAACGGGAAACCGGGCAATCCGCCTGCTGAGTTCAAAAAATGCCATCATGCGCTCAGCCGGCGACAGACGAAGAAAAGCTTCTTCCTGCTCACGGTTGCTCTCTTCCTTGGTGCGGTAGCTGATTTCCATTTTTGTAAAGTTATGCACTTAACCCAATTATGCACAAGTCTCTGATTTTTGATGAATGCTAATGCAAACCGAAACGCTCCGCTGCATCAAGCCGGAGGCATGATGCAGCGAAGCCAGTACACAATAATTTAATCTACTATCCAAAATGGACAGCAATCAATACAATTGCTTAAATTTGATTTGATGAACACCAATACACATCTGAGTCATACCCAAATCGAGAATATTGGCGCGTTGTGTAAAAAGCACCGCGTAAAGCACTTGCATGTGTTCGGATCATTGCTGACGGCCCGATACAATGAGAACAGTGACATCGACTTTCTCGTTTCTTTTGAAGACATGGACTATGGCGATTATGCCGATGCCTATTTTGGCCTCGCTGAGGATTTGGAAGAACTTTTGGGTCGAAATGTTGACTTGGTAACGGAAAAATCTTTGCGCAATCCCCATTTTATCAAGTCAATTGAAAGCAACAAGAAATTGCTTTATGCGGCCTGAAGTTCAGAAATTGCTGCAGAATTCTTTGGAGTAGCCGTTTGGTGAACGAATTATATTACTTGATAAAATACTTTAATGAACCGAAATGCTCCGCTGCATTTGTAATGCTGCGGAAGGTCAATTCAAGAAACCTTCCTGACATCGAATTTCGGAAAATAGTTCCGCAGCATTATAAATGCAGCGGAGAGATCATCTGTTGATTGACCTACGATCCAAGGAGTAGCCGATTAAAGAAAGCCTCCTTACTCCGAATCACTCCCCGCCCTCAGCCCTTATTTTCCGCAGCTTTTCCCGCCGCTGCCTTGGCCGCGTGGTGCTTTCGAAACAGGTCCAAAGCAATGCCGTCCGAGAGGCCCATTTGGGGTACGCTGATTTCGTGTACGCCCGTGGTGCGCATCACCGCCGTGTAGATGTCGCCGGCGTGTACGATTACGTCCGCACGGTCGTTGCGCATACGCAGTTTGAGCATTCGCTCCTTGAGGGTCATTTTCTTCATGCGGAGGTGCATCTCTTCGAGGGTGGCGAGGTGGAGGAGTTCGCCGTATTTGTGGCCACTCATTTTGAAATAGCGGTTGATGTTTCCGCCTGTTCCGATGGCGGTGATCTCGTCGTTGAGGTCCTCCTCGCGAAGCTTGGTGAGCCACTCGCGCATGTCGTCCCAAAGGGCTTGCTTTACCTTCTTCTTCAGAAGGCGGACGGTGCCTATTTTGAAGGAACGGCTGCGCACCCGCTTTTTGTTTTTCAGCAGGGTGATCTCTGTGCTTCCCCCGCCCACATCTACGTAAAGGTAGCTTTTGGCCGGATCGAGGCGGTGGCTTTTGAAGGTCGACAAAATCAGGTTGGCCTCCGTGTGGCCGGTGATGATTTCGATGTCGACTTTCGAAAATTCTTTTACCCGTTGCCTGACTTCTTCGGAGTTGTCGGCTTCCCGCATGGCCGAGGTGGCACATGCGCGGTAGGCTTTCACGCCGTGCACATCCATTAGGTAGCGAAAGGCTTTCATTGTTTTGGCCAGCTGCTTGGCTTTGGACGAGGAGATACTCCCTTTTTCAAAAACTGAAGACCCCAATCGCACGGGCACCCGCACGAGGCTGGTCTTTTCGATGTTGAGATCGTTTTCCGTTTCAGTCACGTCGGCGATGAGCAGCCTCACGGCATTGGATCCTATGTCGATTGCTCCGAACTTCAAAATGTGGCCCCCATGGCGTTTAGTTTCTCTTCGATGAGTGCAATCTTCGCCTCGGCGTCGGCTTGCTTTTTCTTTTCAGTGGCCACCACCTGTTCAGGGGCGTTGCTTACAAAGCGCTCGTTGCCGAGTTTTTTCTGCACCGACTTCAGGAATTTGCGCGTGTATTCCAGGTCGGCGATGAGCTTTTCTGCCTGTTCGCCGGTGTCGATATTGTCGCCGATCGGGATGGCGTATTCCGCTCCCGAAATTACAAAAGTGAAGGCCCGCTCGGGCATATCGGCGTTGCGGTGGCAGTTGCTCACGTTGGCAAGCTTTTGGATAACGGGGTAAAAAGCCGTGTCGGTTTCGTCGTCGCCGCGCATGCAGAGTTCCACCGGCTCCTTGAAGGGAATACCGTTTTCGCTGCGCACGTTGCGCACCTGCGATACGATTTCGGTCGCTTTCGCAAAACCGCGAATCGCCTCGGCGTCGTATTCTTTCTCGGCGGGCCAGGGCGCTACAGTCAGGGCTTCTCCGGGCGATGAACGCTCGGCGAGGAGGTGCCACATTTCCTCGGTGATGAAGGGCATCAGCGGGTGGAGCAGCTTGAGCAGGATTTCAAAATGACCGAGCACGGCTGCGTTGGTGGCGGCATCCATGTTTTCACCATAGGCGGGCTTCACCGCTTCCAGGTACCAGGAGCAGAAGTCGTTCCAGGCAAATTTGTAGCAGGTCATCAGCACGTCAGAGATCCGAAACTTGCTGTAGTGGTCGTTCACCTCGGCGGTGACCTGCGCCAGGCGGTGGTCCATCCACTTTACGGCAGCCGCGGCCGACTCGGGCTGGCTTTTCTCTTCCGGTTCCCATCCTTTCACGAGGCGGAGGGCGTTCCAGATTTTATTGGAAAAATTGCGACCCTGCTCGCAGTCTTTTTCGTCAAAAGGGAGGTCGTTGCCGGCGGGCGATGAGAAGAGCATTCCGCAGCGCACCCCGTCGGCGCCGTATTGCTTCATCAGCTCGATGGGGTCGGGAGAGTTGCCGAGCGACTTGCTCATTTTGCGTCCCAGCTTGTCGCGCACAATGCCGGTGTAGTACACGTTTTTGAACGGCTTCTCGCCGCGGTATTCATACCCGGCGATGATCATTCGGGCCACCCAGAAAAACATGATCTCGGGCGCCGTCACCAGGTCGTTGGTGGGGTAGTAGTAGTCGACTTCTTCCTTGTTCTTGAACCCGTCAAAAACGGAAATCGGCCACAGCCAGGAGCTGAACCAGGTGTCGAGCACATCTTCGTCTTGCTTCAGGTCGGCGGCGGTCATTTCGCGGCCGGCGGCTTTTGAGGCGAGTGCTACGGCCTCTTCGGCGGTTTTGGCAATCACGTATTCGTGCTCGCCTGCGCCGTAGTACCATGCGGGGATGCGGTGGCCCCACCAGAGCTGTCGCGAAATGCACCAATCCTTGACGTTCTCCATCCAGTTGCGGTAGGAATTTTTGAATTTCGGCGGCCAAAACTGCACGTCGTCGTTCATCACATGGTCGAGGGCGGGCTTGCTGAAATCTTTCATTTTCACAAACCACTGCAGCGAAATTCGGGGCTCGATCGGCACGTCGGTGCGCTCGCTGTAGCCCACCTTGTTGGTGTAGGGCTCTTCCTTAATCATGCGGCCGGAGGCTTTGAGGTCTTCGGCGATGCGCTTGCGCACTTCGATGCGGTCACCGCCGATGTAGTACTCCGCGGCTTCGCTCATGGTGCCGTCGGGGTTGAGCACGTCGATGGTTTGGAGGTTGTGCTTTTGGCCCAGCTCGTAGTCGTTCACGTCGTGGGCGGGGGTCACCTTCAGGCAGCCCGTTCCGAATTCCATGTCCACATACTCATCGGTGATGATGGGGATTTCGCGGTTCACAATCGGCACGACAGCCTTTTTTCCGTGAAGGTGAAAAAAGCGCTCGTCCTTGGGATTCACGCAAATTGCGGTGTCGCCGAGGATGGTCTCAGGCCGTGTGGTGGCGATGGTGAGGTATTCGTCTTCGGTGCCCGCAATGCGGTACTTGATGTGGTAGAGCGCCGACTGCACTTCCTTGTGGATCACCTCCTCGTCGCTGAGGGCGGTGAGGGCTGCGGGATCCCAGTTCACCATGCGTTCGCCGCGGTATATCAGGCCCTTTTGATGCAGGTCGATAAAGGTGTCGATCACGCTCTCGGAGTAGACGGGGTCCATGGTGAAGGAGGTGCGGTCCCAATCGCAGGAGGCGCCGAGTTTTTTGAGTTGCTCTAGGATGATGCCGCCGTGCTTTTCCTTCCACTTCCAGGCGTGGTTGAGGAAGTCTTCGCGGCTCAGGTCGCTTTTTTTGATGCCTTCGGCGCGGAGTTTTTGCACCACTTTGGCCTCGGTGGCGATGGAGGCGTGGTCGGTGCCCGGCACCCAGCAGGCGTTTTTGCCCTCCATGCGGGCTTTGCGCACGAGGATATCCTGTATGGTATTGTTGAGCATGTGGCCCATGTGGAGCACGCCGGTCACGTTGGGCGGCGGTATCACGATGGTGTAGGGCTCCCGCTCGTCGGGCACGGATTTAAAAAATTTGTGCTCGAGCCAGTAGCTGTACCACTTGGCTTCGGAGGTGGCGGGGTCGTATATTTTAGAGATTTCCATGTATTCAGTTCAGGCGCGTGCAATCGCGGGTGGCAAAGGTATGAAAATGGGAAAAGTGGGGGGAGGGAAATGATGGCGGTAGGGCTGCAAATTTCACTACGACAAATAACCTAGCTAAAGGGCCAATCGCATTTCCGCATTTAACCCGACCGTGAATCCTCACTTCTGTGAATCCCCCAAACCGTTAAACTTTTGTTAAGGTCAGGGGCTCACCCGACTTTGGGCTTACCTTCACATTCATAAAACCTAAAATATTGAAGACAATGAAAAATCTCGTTCTCTCTTTTGCAGTGGTGCTTTTC
>JAIVHQ010000364.1 GCA_020200995.1 Flavobacteriales bacterium | reverse complement strand
GCGCAGCGGAGCATCGGGGTGAATGTGGCGGATGGCGTCGACGTAGAGGTTGAGGTCTCTTTCGAGAAAATCGCGCTGACTGTGGTCAAAGCCTTTGGTGATTTTCGGCCGGCTCGCGCCCTTGCCGGCGAGGTCGGGAGCGAAGACATCGAAACCTGCTTTCGCCAAAAAAGGGGCGAAACCCTTGCCGCTGCGGCTGTGAAATATTTTGGAATCCTCAATGCTGCCGTGAATCATCAGAACGGGGTCGCCACCGCCATTGTACCGATGCACTGCCGATTGCAAACTGCCGCCGAGGTCGATGTGAAAAGTCTCTTTTGTAATGTTGTTTTCTGAATGCTCCATCGGGTGGGTAAATATACAGCACCCAATTGTTAAAAAACCCGAAGCTTTTGCCGGCAAGGCCTCCAAACCGACGAAGGGGGTTTTTCGTGCTTTGATAAAAGCAAGGGGGTGGTTACATTTGCGGCATTCTAAAAAATAAGGCATGAATATCCACGAATATCAAGGCAAATCCATTCTCGAATCTTTCGGCGTAGGCATTCAGCGCGGCATCGTAGCCGACACTCCCGAAGAAGCTGTTGAAGCGGCAAAGAAAATCAACGAAACCACCGGATCTGAGTGGTTTGTCATCAAAGCCCAAATCCACGCGGGAGGCCGCGGTAAAGGCGGCGGTGTGAAAATTGCCAAAAGCCTTGATGAAGTGAAGTCCATCGCATCCGACATCATCGGTATGGACCTGATTACGCCTCAAACGCCTCCCGAAGGCAAAAAAGTGGCCAAGGTCCTCATCTGCCAGGATGTGTATTACCCCGGCGACAGCGAGCCGAGCGAAATCTACATGTCTGTATTGCTCGACCGCGCCATCAACCGCGTGGCAGTGATGTACAGCACAGAAGGCGGAATGGACATTGAGGCTGTGGCCGACAAGACGCCCCACCTCATTTTCAAGGAAGAAATCGATCCCGCTGTGGGTATCCAAGGCTTTCAGTGCCGCAAGATTGCCTTCAATCTCGGCCTTTCCGGAAAGGCATTTAAGGAAATGACCAAGTTCGTAAACGCCCTCTACAACGCATACGTGGGCTGCGATGCGAGCCTTTTTGAAATCAACCCCGTACTCAAGACTTCCGACGACCGCATCATCGCCGTCGATGCCAAAGTATCGCTCGACGACAATGCCCTGTTTCGCCACCCTGACTACCTCAAGATGCGCGACATCTCCGAGGAAGACCCCACCGAAGTGGAAGCCGGAGAAGCCGGACTCAATTACGTACAGCTCGACGGAAACGTGGGCTGTATGGTAAACGGAGCCGGACTTGCCATGGCCACCATGGACATTATTAAACTCTCGGGCGGTGAGCCTGCCAACTTCCTCGATGTGGGAGGTACGGCCGATGCTGCCCGTGTCGAG
This sequence comes from Flavobacteriales bacterium, assembly GCA_020200995.1. Classification (GTDB taxonomy): domain Bacteria; phylum Bacteroidota; class Bacteroidia; order Flavobacteriales_D; family Cryomorphaceae; genus T3Sed10-241. The sequence goes on along the minus strand of JAIVHQ010000364.1, from coordinate 2,557 downwards.
AAAGCGTTTCGAATCATATTGAAAGACAAAAAGGTAAAAGCCATTTTGGTAAACATCTTCGGCGGCATCGTTCGCTGTGACCGTGTGGCGCAGGGGGTGGTTGATGCCTACAAAAACATCGGCGATATCGGAGTGCCCATCATCGTGCGACTCCAGGGCACCAATGCCGTGGAAGCCAAGAAGCTCATTGACGACTCCGGCCTCAAGGTGCACTCTGCGGTGCTGTTGCAGGAGGCCGCGGATAAGGTGAAGGAGTTGGTGGCTTAATAAGTGGCTGTCGGAAAAGCCCATTCTCGGCGTTGCACTTGTCTCGTAGTGAGTCATCCCGCCGCGGCGGGACTCCTTGTTTTCAATTCTGCGTGCGCCTTGATAATGAACTTTCCGGCCGAGCCACTTGACATAAAATACGAACCCCGGACAGCTCCTTCCAATGTTAAATTGAACAACGGGCGCAAGTTGCGGCACTTGTTTTGTATAACATCGCATGCCATGAGACGTTTAATGCACATGTTCCGCATGCTCCTATTCTCGTGCTTCCTTGCCGCTTTTGCGAACGAGGCCTCCGCCCAGGGCGTGACAGCCAATGATTCGCTCAAAGGCCGTTATGTCATCGAATCGACAGTGGTAAACGGCGACACCATCCCTACAGTGACCCTTCGTCAGGCTGTGATTGCAGGTGATCGCCGCTCGCGAAGCAGGCGGTACCAGCGCAAATGGAGCAAGTTGCAGCGCAACGTGGTCAAGACCTATCCATACGCAAAAGTGGCCGGCGACCTGATCAGCGCCTACAATGAGGAGCTGGAACTGCTCGATACCGAAGCCGAGCGCGAAGCTTACATGGACAAGTGCGAAGATGACCTCAAGGCGGAGTTTGAAGGCGATCTGCGTAAAATGACCACCAGCCAGGGACGCGTACTCATCAAGCTCATCGACCGCGAAACCGGGCAAACGAGCTACGACCTGATTCGCGACCTCAAAAGCGGCTTTACCGCGTTTATGTGGCAAGGAGTTGCCAAGCTTTTCAGCACCGACCTCAAATCCAACTAAAACCCGCGAGGTAAAGACGCAGGCCGCATCTGAAGCTTTACGCGAAAAAAGCAAAAGACTCGAGCGCCGCATTGAGCGGGAGAAGCGGCGCAAGGAGCGGAAAGAGAAATTGGGGCTTTAGCAACCAATGACCGGAACATTTTCGTCCTTTACTCCGGCCTCGGATCTTTGGATTTAGGTAGATAGTATCGCACTCCACCGCCAATGATGAAGGAATTAACCGCTGAAGATGTTCCGTTCACGGTCCCGTTGTCCGAATAAAAAGTGTGACGGGCTTCGAAGGTAGGATTGATGTGGCCCTGGTAAGAAAACCGTGCGAACAGTTCAGCCCCACCGTCGACCCTGTAAGCCACATACAAAGAAGTTTCCAGGGCCATATTAAAGTTTCGGTCAGTGCCGTAAAAGGTCACGGTGGAATCGGCGTTTACATTGTCCGGCCATGGCATTGGAGCATCCTGATCAATGTTGTAGCTGATGCTTTTGGTTTGATGTCCTGCATCTCGGGAGATCAGACCTTGTAAGCCAACTCCTACCCCCAGATACCAATTTTGGTACACCTGAAATTCTTTTGCGAAAGTGACAGGAATGACAAAATTCAGCACCGAATTGCTTCCGCTGTTGGCGCGCGAATAAACACCTGTGTTTCGATCTAAATCAAAATTGCGAATGCCATGCATGTACTGTCCAAAACCCATACTGACGACGAAGTCATTTTTTCGGTATCCGAACGCGAGTCCGATATGGCCCCCAACGGCTCCTGCAGTCACCCCTTGTCCTGTCTCAGACACGAAATGGTTGCGGTCTGAGAGTATTCCTGCATCAAGACCTAAAAAATATTCGCCTTGTGAAAAAACTGTAGTGCTTGTCAGCAGGAATGCAGCTGCAAGGAAGATGAGGGTTTTTACGTTGGAGAAGTTCATATGGCCCGGTATTTAGTTGTTGTATTTGCCGCGGCTGCATCTAAACATAATTTGGATGAAATGCAGTTGATCTATCACGACCCAAAGAAAGTGAAAACAATTCAATAGGTGTGTGCTAAAATATCTCCACCTTGGGTTCCGCCATTACTGCACGCAAAAAGGCTTCGCAGGTCGAAGACCCTGCTTCAGCAGTGGTCAAAGATCCTGCAAGGCAGTGAATTTGTAATCCTGCGCCCCGTCAGGCCTTTTCACTACTTAGCTAAACCATTTCTGAACAACATGTTACTTGTTGAAAACTTGAACGCAGGATTACAAATCCTGCGAAGCGCTCCACACGAAATAACGGTTTGGTCGATCTGTTTTTTAATTGGAGTATCGAGTCACAACCACGCGTCACTCAGAAGGAGCTCATGAAGCGCAGCGAAATGATCGACTGAAGAGCCTGCCCGACCTGGGGGCGGGGCGGGTCTCCCTTTCTTTGAATACAACAGATTGAATACACACAACACTTTGCACTCTGAAAAAAGGGAGATTCTTCACTTCGCTGCGCTACGTTCTGAATGACGTGGTGATAGACCTTTGAACTAATT
>JAIVHQ010000156.1 GCA_020200995.1 Flavobacteriales bacterium | reverse complement strand
AAGAGGAAAAATCGGCTATCTTCAAGGAAGCCCGTGAAACAATTGTAAAGGCCACGCCGAAGTAGTATTCGCTTTATCAGGCAACGTTTTACTAACGGAAAAAGAAGTCCGATGACCAAGGCGAAGGCAGCATTGATCACAGCTCGGTATAGGAGGATCTCAAGCAGGTCAAGGTACTTGAAAACGAGAATCGGAAGCTCAAAGAATTACCGTTTGATGAACGCATTGCATCACTCAAAAGGAATTATGCTATAAATCGAAATTCTCCGCTTCATTTAAAATACAGCGAAATGTCATTCAAAAATACCATTGAAAATCAGGTTATATCAGAATAGTTCCGAAGGGCGGATGCCCGTCGGAGCATTTTCATGATCAGTAAATTTAATAACGCTTCAATAAACCTCTGTGCTCCGATGGGCATGCGCCCTTCGGAAAGTCAATTCAAAAATTCCCGAGGAAACCGTATATTGTGGTACTACCGTAAAGTCTTGAAATTCCCGATGGAGGCGAATGGCGACTGCGGGGTGATTACCGCCTCACTGCAAACAAACTCAACTTTTTGCCCTGCCGACTTGTTTACTTATTATGAAACACGACATAATTGTCATATCGATAGTCTCAGCGCTCCTTTTGATCTACACGATCCTTGCCTCGCTCGAGATGTATTTAGGACTTGTATTTTTACTGGTTGGCATTTCTCCTTTGCTTATCATCTGGATGGTGTGGACGGTGCTCAGGCATGGTGAATACAACGGTCCCGAGTTGGACAGCGGACAGGAATATGGTTACCTCGACAGGTAATCCGCCTTGTGATCAATTATGCAAAATCAAGATGATCAAAAGCAGCCCCGCGCTGCTTTTTCTATTTTTGTCCCCTTTAAAAAAACAGCAATCCATGACGACGGCAGGAAACCCTGAAGAAATTGAAATCGTGATCATCGGAGCGGGCCTCGCCGGGCTCACTGCGGCGCTCGCCTGCGAAAAAGCCGGCCACAGCCCCGTGCTCATCGAGGCCACCGACCGTCCCGGCGGCCGAGTCAAGACAGATGCGGTAGACGGCTACCTCCTCGATCACGGATTTCAAGTGCTGCTCACCGCTTATGAGAAGTCGAACGAAGTCTTCGACATGGAAGCCCTTAACCTCGGCGCCTTCGCTTCGGGCGCCCTCATCACCGACGACAACGGCAGTTTCAGGGTGAGCGACCCCCTCCGCGACAGCGGGAAAATGCTCGAAATGGCCTTTTCGCGCGTCGGTACCCTCGGCGACAAGTACAACATGTGGCGCCTCACGCGAAAGCTGAAAGCGCAAACTTCAGACGAGGTGTTTTCCGACGACGGCCTCACCACCATGGCCTACCTCCGCAAGTTCGGTTTTTCGGAAAAGATTATCGGCAACTTCTTCGTGCCCTTCTTCGGCGGCATCTTTCTGGAGCGCGGCCTGGTCACTCCCGCATCCATGTTACCCAGGAGGGATTGATAACCCTCAGATCGGGGGAGAGCCTTTCGGCAAAAAAGGTCATCATCGCCTGCGACCCCAAACGCATCCTTCCGCAAATGGACGAAGCGATGGCATACCGCAGCACCGTCACCATGTTTTTCGGCGGAAGTGACAAGCTGAAAAACATGCGTCGCACCATAGGCCTCGATGCCCGCAGCAAGAGCCCGATCAACAATTACTGCCGCCACGATGAGGTGCAGCCCGACTGCGTCCCTTCCAAAAAATCGCTTTGGAGCGTCACCGTACGCGACGGCTCCGATGCCACCCACCTGCAGGTGGCCGAAGTCCTCGGCAAGCTGGTGGGCGCCAAACCAGGCGAGCTCACCCACATCAAAACTTACCGCATTCCGAAAGCCCTTCCCGTCGTAGATCGGCCCGAGAACGACCTCCCCGCCGAACAAACCCAAATCGGCGCACACCTCTACCTGGCAGGAGATTACCTTCTGAATGGCTCGATCGATGCCGCCCTGCGCTCGGGGAGCCGCGCTGCGGAGGCTGTTACCGAAACATTAGATTTAGCTTAATTCGGCACCCACCGTCGGTACCCTGCCAACCGCTTTACTACATTTGCAACAATTTTCGGGGCATTGACCCCAACCCTATATGCGCATCTTGTTTCTCTTCCTCTTTCACCTGATTTTATCTGTCTCGGCGAGTGCACAGTTGACCCTCGCATTTCAGGGAGGTGAAAATACGCCCGACGATACCTGGTCTTTTGCCTCGACCGGGGAGGGGCCCGAAGCCATTGAAGAATCGCAAAGCCCTCCCAACATCAAATCGGGCACCTTCTCAATGGTCGTAGGCGGTACCGACCCGGCCGGCGGAAGCTGCTTCGGAGGCGGTACGGGAAACGGCGCCGCCATCGACAATATTTTCACTTTTGAAGCCGTCGACCTCACGGCCTACCCCGACATTACCAAAACCCTCGAATTTTGGTACGGAAGCCGACAGCCGTACTGCAACGGAACCGGCTGGGATATGGGTGAAGACCTCATCTTCACCCCGATCATCGACGGCACCGAACTCGAGCCCATCGTCCTCGAAACCGGCGGCGGAGAGCTCTCGCCGGCCATCACTGAGACCAGCTATGTTTATGAAGTTCCAGGGTGTGCCATGAGCTTCGGGTTCAAACTCATGATCAACCTCAACCGCCGCGACGAACTCCTTTTTCTCGACGATGTGAGTCTCTCGGCAGATGGCAATCCCGAACCCGTTTTGGTAGATGCCGGACCCGACGGTGAGGTATGTGCAGGCAGTGACATCAACCTTTCCGGCGTCGCAGGGGGAAATTTGGACAATATTTCCTGGTCGGGCGGTGCAGGCAGCTTTTCAGATTCAGCCTCACCAAATACGGTCTACACGGCGGGCGATGCAGAAGAAGGTGTTGTGACACTCACCCTTACAGCGGTTACGGCGTGCGGATTGATAATCGAAAGCGAAACGGAAATCCTCGTCACCGGAAATGCCCCGGAAACAGGCATAGAAAGCAGCCTCGGCAATGAAATCTGTCCCGGACAGGTCAGCCAACTCACTGCTTTCGGCGGCAATGATTACCTCTGGAGTACAGGACAATCGGGAGAATCCATCTCCATTAGTGAGCCCGGAACATATTCCGTTGAAGTGAGCAATGAATGCGGCTCCGAGACTTTAGAAATTATCGTAGAATTCGCCGACGGTCCTGTAGTAATCTTGCCCGCTGACACCCTGATCTGCCAAGGCGAAGAAATCATTCTCACTCCGGCGGGCGAGTTTGCCTTCTACAGCTGGAGCACCGGATCTGAGGAACCGCTGATCATCGCGGGAGCGGGCACATATGTATTGACCGTAACCGACGAGGCCGGTTGCGAAGGCAGCGGTACCGTAAGCGTTCTAGAGGGCGGGCCCGAAGCGGCCTTCGGTTTCACGCCTTCGGGAACTGTAGGGCCGGAGACGGTCGTTGTGTTCAATAATCAATCCGAATCAGGCGGGGCAGCGATCACAAGCCAGGAATGGAATTTTGGAGACGGAACCGTCAGCACAGCCTTGAATCCCGAGCACCAATATACCAATTCCGGGGCGTACTCCATCACCCTGACAGTAACCGATGAGAACGGCTGCACTTCGACTGCGGAAGCCACAATCTCAGTGACCTTTGATCTGCGCATCCCCGGAGGTTTCTCACCAAACGGAGACGGAGTCGGCGATCTTTTTGTCATCCGCGGGCTGGAGGCCTTTCCGGGGTCAATCCTCCAAATTTTCAACCGATGGGGCGCCGTGGTTTTCGAAACCACCTTTTACAACAACGACTGGGACGGAGACAACCTTCCCGCGGGCACTTACTTCTACATCCTCAAAATCCGTAACGGTGATGACTTTGCGGGCCCCGTCACCCTCGTAAGATAAGATGACACTTCCCGACTCCCTCCATCGAACCGGCGGCCCGAACAGCTACTCAGCGCCACAGTGTTCTTCCCTATCTTTGCAAGGCCTTCGGATATTCCGCTCAGAATTCTATATGCGAATCATCGCCACCTTATTATTGATCATTGCAGCAATGCCGGGCGCATTTTCGCAGCAGGTCATCGGCTTTCAGGGTGGTGAAGTTACTGCCGCTGACAATTGGGGATACACTGATACCGGTGCCGGGCC
>JAIVHQ010000155.1 GCA_020200995.1 Flavobacteriales bacterium | reverse complement strand
CTCCTCCTCGGCGATATAGATGCCCTCCTGACCGAAAATGCTGACAGCGACATCGCCGTTCTTGGGTTTCGTCACACCTACGGTTTGCCGGGCATCGCCCTAAGCCCAAGCGGAGACACAACCGAAGCTGCCAAAAACCTATTCGCGGCCATGCGCGAACTCGATGCTACTCCGGGCGATCTGATATTAGCCGAAAGGCTTCCGGACTCCGGCCTCGGAAGGGCTGTTAATGATCGATTGTCCCGAGCTGCTTTCAAATAAAGCTCAGCATCTTCTTTTACAATTGGTTACGCCTAAGAAACAATAGAATGATCAAAACTTCACCAAAAATCAAAGGTTCAGATACATCTAATTCTGTAATTTTCCGTCACTATAAATGACATACGTCCTGCAATCGGTGTCACAACCATTAAGAAAAAAGAAGCCATTCATAATATGTACACGCTTGAGAAATCAACCCGCAGATACCTGAAAGATCTTTTACTGTTGTGCTGTTTTTGTGGAACTTTCAGCCTCGCTGTCGCCCAATCGGACGACGCACCCATCCGCTGCGGCACTGACGAGCTACACGAGCAAATGCTCGAAGACCCTGAATATGCCGCACAGTTCTTGGAAAAAAAACAGGCCATTCGCGCCTACCTCACTGAACACCTGGACGATGAATACCGCATGGATTGCGATGAAATCATCTACATTCCAGTGGCGGTGCACTACCAGCTCGAAATCCCTCAGGCCTGCGCCATTCAGAAAGCCTTGGATCAGGTGCGCACCCTCAACGAAGATTTTGCCGGCACCAATCCCGATATCGACCTGTGGGATGAACTAAGGCCTACCATATGGCCCGCCATCCAAAACAAACAATCCTGCATCGAATTTTGCCTCGCCACCCTCAATCACCCTGATGGTTTCGGCATTGCCGAGGGCGACTACGCGGTCACCATTGAGCAAACCACCGGCAGCAATAGTGCCGAATGGGCGGGCTATCTCAACTTCTTTGTTCAGGACATCACCAACCCGCTCGGCTTCTCGCCTTTGGGCGGAAACGGCAACGGCGACGGAGTGACCATCGGTGCCACCTACTTCAGCACCGTATCTTGCGGGGGCATCAACATCAGCGGACAATACGGCCTTGGTCGCACCGCCACCCACGAAATCGGGCACTACCTTTTGCTCGAGCACCCTTGGGGCAATGATTGTACCGCAGACGGCGATGGCATCGCCGACACCCCGCTCACTGACGAATCGACTTTCGGCTGCCCATACGACCCCAACAATACCGATGCCAACTCGATCATACGCTGCACGGCCCCCGAGCTGTGGCCCACCTACATGGAGTATTGCGACGATCCCTGCCTGTTTATGTTTAGCGCGGGGCAGGTAGACGTAATGGAAGCCTATGTGAACACCTCGCTCGGCAACCTCACCGGCAATGCTGTCACCACTTGTCAGGATGCCTTGTGCGTCGGATTCACCGCTTCAATCGACGCAAACAACGAGAGCTGCGCCGGAAATGACGGAAGCATCTCCATCGACCTCGAAGGCGGCACCAATCCATTCATATTCTCCATTGATGGCGGTGCAAATTTTCAGGAAGGTGCTGTCTTTAACAACCTTTTCGCAGGCGATTTTGAGATCCTCATCCGCGACGGAAACGATTGCGAAATCGAAGACGAAATTACGCTGACCCGTCAGACGCCACCCATGAGCATTGTCTCATCCGAGAATGCTTTTTGCGGTGATAATTCAGGCGAAGTAACAGTGGCTATTGACTACATCGACGACTTTGAATACTCCATCACCGGAACGCCGGGGTGGCGCGAAAGCCCTACATTTGCAGGACTTTTTCCGGGAACGTACACGGTTACAGCGCGAAATGCCACAGACTGCACCAATAGCGTATCAGTGACCATCGCAGACGAAACCGATCTGCAATTTATCGTTCGCCAACAGCTGCCGGTCAACTGTCCGCTGTTCGACAACGGCATCATTTCGCTCGATCTGAATACAGGATCTCCCCCTTTTCAATACACCCTCGACGGGGAAAATCCGCAGGACAACGGGCGCTTCGAAAACCTCGGGCAGGGAGTGTACACCATCGCTGTGCAGGACGACCGCGGCTGTCGACAGGAAAGGGAATTCACAGTATCAGTATCCTTTCTGGAAATTGCGGATGAATGTCCATGCGATGTTTTCATCCCGAACGCAATGACGCCCAATGCAGACGGACTCAACGACCTTCTCGAAGTGGTTCCCTCCTGCCCCATCAGCGACTACCGACTGAAAGTGTATGATCGTTGGGGCGGACTGGTCTTCGAATCTGATGACATCCGCGACCGATGGAACGGAGGTCAAAACCAATACTACGTGCGGGACGACATCTACTTTTACAAGCTCACATACCGCTGGGGGGAAGAGCGGAACGAAAGTTTGGAAGTTCAGCAAAAGTCGGGGTACGTACAGGTGTTGCGCTGATCTGAATATCCAATAAAACTTCTACTCACTTCAAAGCATCTCGCAGCACTTCTGCAGGATGGATTGAGCTGCGCCCCGTACCGTCCGAGATTTGGTGACGGCAGCTCGTGCCCGCCGCGACTACGATATCCGTTTCGGCAGCTTCGCGCACCCGTGGAAAGAGCACCGACTCCCCGATTTTCATACTCAGGTCGTAGTGCTCAGCTT
>JAIVHQ010000363.1 GCA_020200995.1 Flavobacteriales bacterium | reverse complement strand
CCCACCTCCAGCTGTACACGGCCAATTGGCCCGCCGCCCGGGTCGATGCCTGGGACAAGCTCGCCATGGCCCGATCCATCGAGAACCTCTGCTACACTGCCGTGGTAAACCGGGTGGGAACTGACGGGAAAGGGATCGATTATTCAGGCCACTCCGCTGTTTACGACTTTAAGGGCAACCCAATGGAAGGCGCTCCCGAAGGTCGGGAAGCCGTGGTGACTGCTGTACTGTCCATGGATGAACTGGCCCGCTTCCGCGAAAAGTTTCCCGCGCACCTCGACGCCGATCGATTTACCTTACTCACCTGATCCTTTGGGCACACCGTCTAAGGGAGTGGTTGGAATCCAATCTACGTCGAGGTCCCAATTCGAACGCACATTGAGCTCTTCCGTGAAAAATGCCTTTCGCTCAGGTTGAATGCCTTCTTTGTAATTTCCGGTGTCCCATTCTTCGTTTCCGTTTTCGTCAAAGAAGCCTTTGAGGGTGTACTTTGCAGGATCCAACTTTCCGAAGTCGAGCTCCCCTGACTGAGCGATTACAAATGTCCTGATTGGGCTTTCTTTGGCATCATAAAGGGTGGCGACAAAGCTGCGGTCGGTGAGGGTGTCGTCCAGAATTACGTTGACGGTGAGGGAACCGTAATGATCTTCCTCGTGGGGAGAAAATGCAAAGCCGAGACTGTCACTGTAATTGCCATAAATATCTTCGAAGGCGCCGGCCTCTGCCCACAGCAGGTATTTCGTCTCGCGCTTGAAGGGATACTGTACTTCCAGCCTTCGCTGCAGTCGGGTCAGTTTGGCCGAAAGCAGCGGAGCCTCCGTACTGTCCTCTATGAGATGAATCAGTGTGGTGTCGGCTTTTTCGAGGGGGTGGTTGAAGTCGATGTACACAGGTTTGTCCCTGTTGATTTTACCGCCTGAAATGGATGCCGAGGGTTTGAGTTTGGCTTCTTCGCGGTATTTTGGGTCGGTCTCTATGAACCACGAAAGGGTATCGGCGTAGCCCGTGGAGTCGGAATAGTAGACGATGACCTCCTCCAACTCGGGTCGGTCACCAATTTTCACCCAGCTGCGCAGGGTGTCTCCTCCTGCACTTAGGAGGTTCAGTGCCTCGAGTTCCACTTGGAGCCCCACTTCCTCCTCCTCTTCCACAAATCGGATGCTCGGTGAGGTCACAGGAAGGTTGAAGACAATCTCGAAGTAGCCGAAATCCTTACCACTGCTTTCCTTGATGTACTGGGCCGTGTCCGATTCCAGAAACAGCGGTACTTTGAAGCGGGTCAAGGAGTCGCGGTAAGCCGAGACGACCGTGCTGTTTAGAAACCCGATCTTTTCAGGTGGGCCGTCGTATTTGTAATTGCTGCTTTCTTCGAACAGTACAAAGATCATAAAGGTATCGGGCGGCAGGTATTGCGCGGTGAATTCTCCTTTGGCATTGGTCAGTGCAAGGTAGTCGGGCGGGGTGGTATATGGCAGGGTGTCTGACCAGGTTTGGTAGAGCATCACCTTGGCTTTTTCTACCGGCTCATTGGTTTCGGCATCGAATACACTTCCGCGCACCGACGTGGAATCGATGTAGTCGCCCGTTGAAAACACGTAGATCAACCCGTCATTTATATTGCCCTCATTAAAATCTTTGACCGCTTCGCCGAGATTAAACTGGTAGGTGGTGTTTTCCGGCAAGGTGTCTTGCCACGACACGGTGAGGCTTTTTCCGCGGTGGAGGTATTCGGCCTTTTTTTTCAAAGGTGGAGAAACGAGCAGCTGACCGTTGAAATCATCTACCTGGATGTATTCGTCAAAAACGTAGGTGAATTGCTTGGCTTGAAACCCTGTCAATAGCGGCGAAGGAGTAATGGAAATTGGCTCGGGCGGAAATTCGTCCTTGATGCCTCCGGATGGCATGGTTTCCTGCGCACATCCATACAGCACAAAGGCCAACCACGTGAGGATGATATATCCGAGAAGCTTCATGAAATTTTACCGGTCAAAATGCGGGCCACTTTTTCGAGTGCGTGGAGGTCGTCGCTGTTGAAGTCGGCGGGTCGGTCGCTGTCTACATCGAGTACCATGGCCACCGTGCCGCTCTTATCAAAGACAGGCACCACCACTTCGGAAAGGGATGCGGCGTTGCAGGCGATGTGGCCGGGAAAGGTGTGCACATCGGGCACGAGCCTGCTTTTGCCTTCGGCCCACACGGTGCCGCACACGCCATTGCCTCGGGCAATGCGGGTGCAGGCCACGGGTCCCTGAAAGGGGCCGAGTACGAGTTCATCGCCCTTCACCAGGTAAAAGCCGACCCAAAAGTAGCCGGGCAGGGTTTTGAGAATGGCCGCCGTGTTGGCCAAATTTGCCGTAAGGTCATTTTCAGAAGAGGTCACCCCCTCGATGTGGCTCAATGCGGTTGCATAGTCGCGTGTTGCGGTATTCATGGCGGCAAAGATAATGGGATTTCAGGTTTCTATGCCCCGGCCACCGTGGCGATGCTCACCTTTCGGGCGCCGGCGTCGAGCACGCAGCGCCCGCATGACTCGAGGGTGCTTCCCGTGGTGATCACATCGTCGATCAGCAGGACGTGGCGCCCGCTGATGCGCTCGGGAGCTGCCGCGACGAAAATCTTGTCGACGTTCAGCCACCTCTCGAAACGTGATTTTTTGGTCTGGGTGGGGTTGGCGATCACGCGCTTCACGGAG
>JAIVHQ010000154.1 GCA_020200995.1 Flavobacteriales bacterium | reverse complement strand
TGGTTCCATTCGGCAGGTAGGCTTTTGATCTTTTCGATTTCAAATTCATCGGGGATTTTGATTTTGGCGATGAGAATTTTTTTGGGCAAAGCGGCCTGATTGTCTGAATGCACGTAGTACTCCAGCAAAGCCAGTGATGCGTTTTCAGAACAGTACACCGCTCGGGTTCCAACTGCATTCCACCTGCCGCCTACTTTTTCGGCCCCGATGCCCGAGAGCGTCTGCTCTTTGTACTTCACATTGGCCACCCTGTACACGTGCATCAGCTGTACACATTGAATTGAATCCGCATGATTTCATTTTCTACCATCTGAAAACCTAGGTTGCTGTCCAGCAAATCAAATGGCTGCTTGTTGCCAAGGGCGCGGGAAGGGGTGAGGAGCCAGGTTTTAAAATCTTCTTTTGAGTCAAACACCTCGTATCCGAAACCGTAAAGCCGTGCCAGTGCGTAAATTCTTTCCGATGTTTCTTTGCTGTAAATCTCCTTCTTCTGCATGCTGCTGATGGAAGATGGCAAAATTGATTCGAGCTCTTTTTCCGTCGACCCTATGGTGCCCAGAAGCTGCTTCCATTCCGCTTTCTTCACTCCGCGGCGTATGCGGCCTATGAGTTGAAGGTTAGGACCCGGTGCGTCTTTTGAATGGTGCACCACCCACGAAGGCGAGTACTTCACAATGCTCCCTGTCTTCACAGGCTTCCTCGTCGTCTTCGCCTTCGGAATTTTGACTTTTCCGTTTTCCTTATCTGCGGTACTTCTGCCCATGATTGTACTTTTACTGTGGTATAACCGTAAATTTACAATTCTAATTCGAAACGACAAAGACTACAATCTCACCGGACTTTTATCGTTTTATTCAAAATCCTTACATTGAACACTTTACCAATCCAGACCGCCAACCAATCAATAAAATCCACAATGATGCCAAAACAAAATCTCAGCCACATAGCAGCCGTATTCGCAGGGCTGTGCTGCACTGTTTTTTTTATTGTTGGTGAGGCTGTTGCGCAAAATTCGCAAGCCGTAAATCCCTGCTCGAAAAAGCTCGAAATCGGCGCCGTGTTCTCACCCGACATCGCCTACCGCGCGATTACCGGTTCAGACGGAACCGAAACCGCAGAAGCGATCAGGGAGGGCAGGGGACAACCGCGAAATTGCCAAACTCGGAATCACGGCGGGATTTCATCTCGGTTATCAATTCACCGATAATATCAGATTGGAATCGGGCCTGCTCTATGCCAACAAGGGTTACCGCACCGAAAAAATGGATGCGAATTTTGGTGATGCGCTCGATCCCCGACGCGGAATCACTTTTTCGGAAACGGCCGAATTGACCCACGCTCGCTTCATCGAGAGCTTTCACTACATCGCAGTGCCGCTCAAAGTCAACTTTTCATTCGGTGGTGAAAAGTGGAAATGGCTTGCGGACATCGGAGTGATGAACGAATTTCTTGTCGAAGCCACCAACACCGCGGTAACCTACAACGGCAGCGAAGTGACTGACAGCAATACGGAAACCTCGGGAACTGATTTCCGTCCGTTCAGCCTTTCACCTGTGATTTCGGTCGGGGTGGAGTACGTCCTCAGCCCGAACATGAGCCTCCGCGCCGAGCCTACATTCCGCTACGGCGTGCTGCAGACCACGGACACCCCCGTTACGGAACACCTGTACAGCGCGGGCTTACAGATCGGGTATATCTACAGACTCTGACGCGGCTTATCGTAAGTTCGATTCCCGATAGGCCACCACCATGAAAGACAGTATCCTTCTCTCAATGGAACCGCACAGAAAATCAAATACGTTTCCGTGATTGATAATCTGTCCCTGCCGCTCTGTTGACGTCGGCGTTAGCGCAAGACTTCCTGCGTTTGCTGTTTTTCCGGAAAGGAAGAAATGCCCTGACCCGCTACCGCTGTGCATTACTCGTAGGCAACGCTGAACCGGGCGTTGAGCTGCTGCTGCCCCGTACTGCTCCACCAGGGGATTCCGCATATCGTGACTGTGTACACCCCGGGTTCCAACAAGTTTACATGCACTTCATTGCCGTCGGCGGCTGACCAGCTCTGCCCGTTCACGACCAGGGCTACCCGCATGTCGAGGCTGCCTTCCTGCGGATTAGCTGTGGTGGTGGTGTAAACCCCGTTTTGGAGGCTGCGAAACTGAAGGCTCACGGATTGGCCTTGTGTGGCATTGAAGGTCACATTGTGCCCGCCGAGAAAGTATGGCTCCACATCGCTCTGAGAGATGAGGTCTCGCCAGCCGGCGCCCTGTCCGAGGTCGAAGCCGAAACCATCCAAATCGCAGGGCACATCAGATGCCGGCGGCCCGGGGGCTCCCTCTTCGAGAGCGTACACGGCACTGGTGCTATAGCCCACTTCATTTGCGCCAAAGGCCATGATGTACACCTGCTCGTAAAGATGGAGCCGGTAGGAGGGGCCAAATTCGGCGGTAAATACTCCGTTCACCACTTCATTCACCCGCAGTTGATTGACGGAAATGTTGAAGTCCTCGACCGAATCGGCTGCAAATCCCAAATGGCGCAGGTCTGTGAGTCCCTCGCTGATGAGCCTTCCGCTCACCCTCACGTTGCCATTGAGGAGTACTTCGGCATCGGTGAAAGTCACCTCGGGCAAGTGGTCTTCGAGTTCATCGTCTTTGCTGTCGCAACTCTGCATGATGAGCACGGCTGCAGC
>JAIVHQ010000153.1 GCA_020200995.1 Flavobacteriales bacterium | reverse complement strand
GACCGTGGAGAGCCCGGGAGCGGAAATCTTCATCGACGGGCAGTCTGCAGGAAGCGATTACATCTCGCAACAGCTTGCCCCCGGCAATTACAAGGTCGAAGCCCGCCGCGATAAGCACGACTCCGATACCAAAGATGTCTTTGTGATGGTGGGCAATGCAGAAGATGTCACCCTTAAACCGAACCCCCGTTTGGGTGCGGTGAGCATCATGTCTGAACCATTTGAAGCTTCGGGAGCGGAGATTTGGATTGATGGAGAGAAGACGGAGTATAAAACCCCCGCTGTTTTGGAGTTGCTTGAAGGAGAGTATATCATTCGCCTGGTAAAAGCCCCGTTTAATGATGAGACTATTTCAATTTCCATTGAAAAAGGACAAGAAGTAAGTCAAAAGGTTGCTATGAGCGATAAACCTTTAAAAGGAACTTTTCCTTTAGAAACCGTGCATTGCATTGAAGGGGGTACAAAAGTGGTAGAAGTTACCAATCCAAAAACGGGCCGCACC
Organism: Flavobacteriales bacterium; assembly: GCA_020200995.1. Classification (GTDB taxonomy): domain Bacteria; phylum Bacteroidota; class Bacteroidia; order Flavobacteriales_D; family Cryomorphaceae; genus T3Sed10-241. The sequence continues at coordinate 2,191 of JAIVHQ010000153.1, read as the reverse complement.
TGGATTGACAGAAACCTCGGGGCGGAGCGTGCTGCCACCAGCCCAACGGATGAAAAAGCTTATGGAGATTTGTACCAGTGGGGGAGGTATAGTGATGGGCATCAATGCCGCGATTCAGAGACTACGAGTTCTGTGAGTAGCTCTACCCATTCTGACCATAATGATTTTATAACAACATCAAGTAACTGGTTAAGCTCTCAAAACAATGATCTCTGGCAGGGGGTAAACGGCGTAAACAATCCCTGTCACGAAGGGTATAGATTACCGACTGAAGCGGAATTTAATACAGAACGATTAAGCTGGAGTAGTAAGAGCCAACAAGGGGCATTTAACTCACCCCTGAAACTCACCGCAGGCGGCTACCGCCTGCTAATTAGCGGGGCACTCACCAACGTTGGCTCTGTCGGCTATTACTGGAGCAGCACAGTTACGGGTGCGGGTGCTCGCGGTCTGGTTTTCAACAGCAGCCTTGCCTGCATGGGCGTCAACGGCCGCGCTTTCGGAGGCTCCGTCCGCTGCATCAAGGATTGAATTTCTTTGATTTCCGGCGAACAGCGAAACAATAACACTTGCATTTCAATCTGTGCGATCTTTGAGGAAAATATATTATTATGCAACACAAAATTTTTCTCACCGGTGCAGGATTTGCAACTCCTTTTGGAGGTCCAACGACCTCGTGTCTCACTGAACTCATGCTGGCTGACAGCACATTGATTACCTCCACAGATCAGTACTTTCCTGATCGAATCATGGAATATTTGAAGCAAAAGGAAAGTGACAGAGACCCCGACGAATTCAATTTCGAGCACTTCTTCCATGCCCTTCACAAAATGATGGTCGCTGGATACGACAAAAGTAAAGGCAGGGAGGCAAGAGGCATTGACATATTGCTGGCAGAATTGATTAGCGATTCAGGTATCCATCAATCTATGAAATTGAATTGGAGCCTGCGGACGCTCATTAATCGACCTACTGCGATTTGGGATTTCAATAAAGACGTCATCAACAATTATTACGTGGCCATGTGGATTCAAATGTATTTTGAAGAACTTCTGACAAAGCAAATTTTCAAATACGATATAGGTGGCAAGAATGAACACAACGACATCGTTCAAAATTTCGTGAACTACATCGATACCAGCTTCCAAAAGGGCAAGGTACTTTATCGGTGCTACACGTTGAACTACGATTATATGTTGAACAAGGCCTGGGAGAGCAAACATCCAACAGACTACACCGATGGCTATACCCTGGATGAGCCATTGTACTACAGCGATTCCGATAGCCCCACTCTACTGTTTGATCGAGATTCCATCCTTACAAACAGTGAGAAGCCTGCCTTTCTGAATTTGCACGGAAGTGTTTACACAGCCTATAGCAGCGGCGCTTATGGTAAGCAATTAATCTATCCCTACAGAATGAAAACCCTTGCTCGGGAACAGGAGCCAAAGATGGTACAAGATTCGATCTTCTATTCGGATGGTCGATCCATGCCCCCCTTTCCATTAATCGCCGGTCGCGAGAAAAAATTGTATATCGAAATAGAGCCATACAAGACCTACTTCGAAGCATTGGGAAGAGATATCGAGAGGGCAAATGAGCTCAATATCATAGGCTACTCATTTTCAGATGAACATGTCAACAAACATATTCGAACTTTTTTGTGTAAAAACGAACCTATCACTTTAATAATTGTCGATTGGCAAGATTCCCGTGTGATGTTAAAAAGACTGATAAATGCAACGAAGGATTGCCCCGCGCTCAAGGCATTTCGGTCGAAATGTGAAGTCGTTGCCGCAAAGAATTCACCGATAGAGCTAAATGTGTCATTTAGTGTTGAAAACATCTCCCTTGACATTCACAAATCTTGTGCGCGTGATTTCATAAATCAGTTCCCTCAATTGTTTCCCGAATGACGATGGGAATTTACCCTGAGAATGTTGTCCAAAAATCTACCTATTTTAGCGCCAATACCTTTAGCGACATCTTGAAACAACCGACCCTTACTTTTTTACTTTTGCTCCTTTTGGCGACAACACTGTCAGCCCAGGAATTCGACATCCGCTCTTTTGAAGCCATTCCCAACGACCTCAGTGCACGCAAAGAAGTTCGCCGCACCGTCAATGACGAACCCTGCGCACTGATCAAAGTCGTGACCAATATCAAGGGCATGCAGTTCCAGAGTAATATC
>JAIVHQ010000022.1 GCA_020200995.1 Flavobacteriales bacterium | reverse complement strand
TTCAATGGCAGAGCTGGCCGTAGAGCAGCCCGAATTCGACCACTGGGAAGAAGCCGTTTATAAAGGCTTTTATCCGCGACTCCACGACAAAAAAATCGACCCGAGTGATTTTTATCCGGCTTACATCAGCAGCTACATCGAGCGAGATGTGCGGCAAATTCAAAACATCGGTGATTTGACGACTTTCTCAGGCTTTGTCCAACTCTGTGCGGGGCGCATCGGGCAGCCGCTAAATATGCAGTCGCTGGCCACAGATGCCGGGGTCAGTCCCAATACTGCGAAGGCGTGGCTCTCGGTGCTTGAAGCGAGTTATATCATTCACTTTTTGCGCCCGCATCACCGCAATTTTAACAAGCGAATTACCAAGACAGCAAAGCTGTACTTCCACGACACCGGACTGGCCTGTTCATTGCTCGGCATGGAAGAAAGGGCCCAATTATCTACACATTACTTGAAAGGCAACCTCTTTGAGAACTTTGTGGTCAATGAGTTTCTGAAAATGCGGTTCAACGCGGGAAAGCGCTCCAACCTCTACTTCTGGCAAAGCAAGGACAAAAAAGAGGTGGATCTGATTGTGGATGAAGGAAACCGTCTGAGGCCATTTGAAATAAAATCTTCAATGACCAAAATGGAAGGCCTGCTGCAAAATCTACGATACTGGAAGAGACTCACGGGGGATACGGACGACAACCTAAACCTGATCTATGGTGGAACGGAAGATTTCAAAACCTCAAAAGGCAACTTTGTGTCATGGAAGGGGCTCAGAGATTTCCATTTTCTCTGATCGGGGAGTCTTCATCATTCCGGGAGGACACTTTACAATTGTTTGCCTGAAGGATCTCCGAAAAGTACAGGCCTGATTGCTGCCACACGGAAATGAAAATTAGACAAATCTGCAATTCGAATGCAAATTTGTCCAATAGTTCTTTATTCAAGACTAGTAGATGATATATGCGCTTTGTTCGGTTCGATCACTCGTTACTCAAGCCGGCCGCCTTCAGGATCGCTTTTATTTGTTGTTTTGAAAGAGTTGCAATTTCTGACTTATCGTATATGGCAATAAGGTATATTTCTGCGTTCGGTCGCCTTAAAAAAGTGACCACTCTTCCACCACCTGACTTGCCTCGGCCCTTTGAAGAAATTGCTAAACGAACTTTAAATAAATTTTCTCCCAACGGATCACCGCTCATCGGATTTTCGCTGATTTGCTCACTGAGGTCGTTTAAATCAGCTTTCAGGGAACGATATTTTTTACTCAGTTTTTTGACCTCTCGGTCGAATTGGGGAGTGGTGAGCACATCATAACTCATCCAACAAGTCTTTCAGCGTTTTTTTCGCAATCTTACCGTCTTCTGTGTCGCGAACCTCATGGAGGCCTTGACGGATGTCATTGATTAGCTGGTCGGCCGAGACTTCATCTTCTTCAGTGAGCGGGCCTAATCCGAGTTGTTCCATCAGCTCGATAAAGAATTTGATCTTCTTCTCGGGTATTTGAATCCTGAAAGTTTTCATTTTTCGATTAATTCTGTACGTACGAAAATACTGAATTTTTTGTTTTCAGGCAGAAGGTGTTCTGAGCAAATTGTTCCCGAGCCTCACAAACTCTTCTTCATCTCCATCAAAAAAGCCCTGATCTCTCGCAGCCGCTCCACGATGGCCACATTTTCAGAAAGGTCTTCCTTGTTGTCTTTCATCTTTTCGCGGGCGCCCTGCAGGGTGTAGCCGCGCTCCTTCACGAGGTGGTAGATGATTTTCAGGTTGTCGATATCGGCGGCGGTGAAGAGGCGGTTGCCCTTCTTGTTCTTTTTGGGTTGGATGATGTCAAACTCCTTCTCCCAAAACCGGATCAGCGACGTGTTGACGTCAAACATCTCGGACACCTCACCGATGGTGTAGTAGAGTTTTTCAACTGGTTTTTCCTTGTAGGGCATCGGCGGCGGGTTTAGTCGAATGATTGGTTGGCGTTCGAAGAGATTTCGATCATCAGGTCGTACTCTTCGGGGGTGAGGTCGTTGAAGTAGAAGTTGGCGGGGTTCACCTTGCGGCCGTCTTTGATCACTTCGTAGTGCAGGTGGGGCCCCGTGCTTTTGCCTGTGTTGCCGACCTTGCCGATCACGTCGCCGCGCTTTACCTTTTGTCCACGGCGCACTTCGGTCTGGCTCATGTGTGCGTAGAGCGTCTGGTATCCGAACCCGTGGTCGATGATGAGGTGCTTACCATAACCGCCCCGCGAGTTCACTACTTTCTGCACGCGCCCGTCGCCGGTCGCCACCACATCGGTGCCGGTGGGAGAGGAAAAGTCCATGCCCCAATGCATTTTTCGCACTTTGTAAATGGGGTCGATTCGGTAACCGTATCCGCTGGCGAGGCGCTTCAGATCTTTGTTGGCCACGGGCTGTATGGCCGGGATGGCGGCGAGGAGTTCCTCCTTGTTTTTGGCCATTTCGATCACATCGTCAAACGATTTGCTCTGGATGTAAAGCCGCTTGGCCACCTGGTCGAGACGTCTGGTAGACTCAATCACAAGGTCTGAATTGTTGAACCCCTTGAGGTGGGTGTAGCGGTTTACCCCGCCCACACCGCTGCGGCGCACACCGTCGCTGATGGGCTCTGCTTCGAAAATCACGCGGTAAATGTTGTCATCGCGCCGCTCGATATCGGCCAGTACGCGTTCCATTTGGGCCATATCTTTGTTCAGCAGCTCATATTGCTGTTGGAGTTGTGCGTTTTCTCGCTTCAGGTTCAGCTCTTTCGGGGAGTCTACAAAGGTGTAGGCGAGCGCGATGATGATGCCCGCAAAAAACAATCCCGTCAATACGTACACCGTCAGGGTTTTCAGCCTGTCTTTCAGTGTGAGCTGGATTTTTTCGTAATTCAGCGTGTTGGGATTGTACTTGTATTTTATTTTTGCCATCCGTTAATGCGGGTTTACGCCCTAAAAGTATCTAAATTCGAAGTTTACACAAAGCTGCTTCCGCCAAATTATCACCGGCGCGAAGTGCACCCTAACCCAACCGGATGAAATCAGCCGACATACGCGATAAATTTCTGCAATTCTTTTCTTCAAAAAACCACCTCGTGGTGCCTTCGGCGCCCCTCGTTGTGAAGAACGATCCCACCCTCATGTTCACGAATGCGGGGATGAACCGGTTCAAGGATATTTTTCTCGGCAATGAGCCTGCCGAATCACCACGGGTGGCTGATACCCAAAAATGCCTCCGCGTGAGCGGAAAGCACAACGACCTCGAGGAAGTGGGGGTTGACACCTATCACCACACACTTTTCGAGATGCTCGGCAACTGGTCTTTCGGCGATTACTACAAGAAGGAAGCCATCGAATGGGCCTGGGAACTGCTCACCGAAGTTTACAAAATCGACAAAGACCGCCTCTACGTCACCGTGTTCGAGGGAGACAAGTCGGATGGAATCGAATTCGACCGCGAAGCTTACGACCACTGGAAGGGCCTGATCAGCGAAGACCGCATCATCGCAGCAAGCAAAAAAGACAACTTTTGGGAAATGGGCGACACCGGCCCTTGCGGCCCGTGCAGCGAAATACACGTCGATATGCGCACCGACGCCGAGCGCAACTCCGTTTCCGGAAAGGAACTCGTGAATGCCGACCACCCGCAGGTCATCGAAATCTGGAACCTTGTGTTTATGGAGCTGCAGCGCCGCTCCGACGGATCGCTCGAGCCGCTCAAAGCCAAGCACATCGATACCGGTATGGGCTTCGAACGCCTCTCCATGGTGCTTCAGGGCAAAACTTCGTCTTACGACACCGACGTGTTTTCGCCCCTCATCGATTTTATCGCAAAGGAGACGGGCAAAAAGTACACCCGCGGCGACTCCAAGCAGGATGTGGCCTTTCGCGTGCTGGCCGACCACGTGCGCGCCGTGGCCTTTGCCATCGCCGACGGGCAGATGCCTTCAAATACCGGCACGGGCTATGTGATCCGACGAATTTTGCGCCGCGCTGTGCGCTACGCATACAGCTTCCTGGACAGGAAGGAGCCACTTCTTCAAGAACTTGCCGAAGTGCTGATCGCGCAGATGGGCGGTTTTTTTGAAGAACTCAAATCCAATGAAAAACTCATCCGCGATGTGATCCGCGAGGAGGAGGAGGCTTTCCTCCGCACCTTGGCAAAAGGCATTCAGCTCATTGACGACATCCTCCAGAACACAAAGGACGATCGCATCGGCGGTGAGGTGGTTTTTGAGCTCTACGACACTTTCGGCTTCCCGGTCGACCTCACGGCCCTCATCCTTTCCGAGCACGGAAAAACCTATGACGAGACGGCTTTTCAGAAAGCCCTCGAAGCCCAAAAGAAGCGCTCTCGCAGTGCCGCCGTGCAGGACACCGGCGACTGGGTCGTGGTGGGCAACTACCGGGCTACCGAATTTGTGGGCTACGACAGCCTCGAAACCGAAATGAACCTCGCCCGCTACCGCAAGGTGACGCAAAAGGGCAAAGACTTTTATCAACTCGTTTTTGACCGCACCCCGTTTTACCCCGAGGGCGGTGGTCAAACGGGCGATCGCGGCTACGTAGAAGGCGAAGGCGTGCGCATTCCTGTGATCGGCACTTTTCGGGAAAACAACCTCATCGTGCACCTTTCGCCAAAATCGCCCGAGGCGCTGCCCGCCGCGGTTAAGGGGGTTGTAGATGCTGAGCGCCGCAGCCTTACGGCAAAAAACCACACCGCTACCCACCTGCTCCACCACGCCCTGCGCGCCCTGCTCGGCACCCACGTGGAGCAGCGCGGATCGCTTCTTGAAAAAGACTACCTCAGGTTCGACTTTTCGCACTTTGCTAAAGTCACAGACGAAGAAATACGCAAGATCGAGCAAGCCGTGAATGCCGCCGTCCGCCGCGACATTCCGCTCGAGGAATTCCGAAACATCCCCATGGCCGAGGCCCGCGAGATGGGCGCCATGGCACTCTTCGGCGAGAAGTACGGCGATTCCGTGCGCGCGATTCGATTCGGCGAGTCTGTAGAACTTTGCGGAGGCACCCATGTGCGGGCCACCGGCGAGATCGGATTTTTCAAAATTGTATCTGAAGGCTCAGTGGCTGCGGGCATCCGCCGCCTCGCTGGGCAAGGAGCTCGAAGCACTGCGCCGTGAGCAGGCCAAGGCGGTAAAGCGCGACCTGATCGCTTCGGTAAAATCGGTGGGCGGGGTGAACTTTATCGCCGCCAAGGTCGATATGGACGCCGCGAGCATAAAGGACGTGGCTTTTCAATTGCGCGCCGAGACGGAGCGGCTCTTTCTCGTCCTCGCCACGGCTGAAAAAGGAAAAGCCACCTTATCGGTGGCTCTTTCAGATGATCTGGTTAAAAACGATGGCATGAACGCCGGGAAAATCGTGCGTGAACTAGCTTCACTGATCAAGGGCGGCGGAGGCGGACAACCGTTTTTCGCGACAGCGGGCGGAAAAGACCCATCGGGCATCGCGGCTGCACTCGCCAAGGCCGAAGCCGATTTAAGCCAAAGCTGAAGAAGCTTCTGCTCTGGCAGTACCGTATACAGGGCCTTCGTACTGCGCTTCGTAAGAGAGCCCGAGGTTAAGGATGTAAAATCCGTTGAAGATCACTACCATCGCGTAGTCCAGTATGCTGCGTTTTCCAAAGCTATTGCACAGCTCGATGTACACCTTGGGGATGAGGTAAAACTGCCCGTAGATTGGAATCAGAAACAAAAAGATGTGGTTTGCCGGACGTCCTACGATACGCAGAAACACGATAACGTTCCAGATGGGAACAATGCTGGCAATCCCCGGCTGGTTGGCTTTTTCGTAGAGCATCCACTGCGCCACGACACCTACAAAGAAGAGAATAGCAAGAAGAAGGTACAAGCTGTCGCCGATGGTGGCGTGGGCGCTGTTGAACAGACCGATGAAGAATTCTACTAAGTTTTCCATGACATGCTTATTTCTTTGCTCAGCTGGATTGGGCTCAGCCGAAACGGGTTCATATGCTAGACGGTGTCAATCTTACACGGTTGCCATAATTTCAAATGATTTTTTGTGCACAGGCTACTGAAGTCCCGAAGTATATAGTCGGTGGCTGGCTGCAAATCAGGGTGTGACTCCTACACTTTTGTGTGTAGCGGCGGGCTGCGTACCTTTTGTGCCCTTTGCATGTTACCGTTTCTCAATGGTTTGTGGGCGAAATCTATGGCTTTGTATTGCGCAGTTCAGTATTTGACTTGAAAGGTCCTCTGAGCTGTCATTGTGCGACGGTAAGTGATGTTGGGTATCCGAAAGTTTTTAACACATGCTGATAACTCCCCGCAAGGTCGATTATGATTTTGAATAAAACTTTCGGTAATTTGTCGAGTTATTTGCGCAGTTCATGGCGCATAATTTTCAACCGGTGCGTCAGATGCTTATGACCGTGTGTGTTTTATTTTGCTCTTGGGCTTCTGCCCAGGAGGTGACTGTAATTAATAATTTTCCCGAAGAACGCGCAGTAAATAAGCCCGAAGATTACGTGCTCAAGCGCGTTACGCAGCACACCTACATCGTCAACGAATATGAGCCATCGCAGGCTTCGCAGCGCGCAAAGGTGATGCAGCTCATTAGCTACAGCTTGCGTTCATATGTTGACAACCAATATTTCAGTACGCGAAACAAAGTGACGGGGCTCGAACAGGGAAACGACTTCAATGATGCCGCTTCGGCCATGGTGCGCAATGCACTTTGGATACACGACCTCGAATTTCACGATAAGTTTAAGGGTTTTTCCGGTGATGTCACGGGGCAGGCTCAAAAGCTTTTCGAAGTGTCCGATTATTCCTTGAATTCCCCTAAGGGAAGCGGGGTTGACCGCAGGAAAGAAACTGTAGAGCTTTATTCATTTCAACGCATGGTTTATGGTCTGAAAGTGACCATGGAGCACGAAATCAGCGCCTTTTTGGATCGGTTTTTTAAATACGATGATGACGAGCCTGTCGAATTGCTTCCGCTTCCGGAGAGTGATGCGCCCATGCTGAGTCCGCTTGATATTACCCTCGATCCCCTACCCGATCTGGATTCGGCCTTTGAAGGTCTCAAGCCTGCCTTGCCGGAGGTGGCCTCAACCGGGAAACCGCTCAGCCGCCGCGAGCGACGAAGACTTGAAAGGCAACAACCCGCCTTCGGAGCCGAGATGGTCGAGCTGCTCAGGGAAAACAACAAGATTTTGGCCAATTACGGCAATCGTTTTGAGGACATGCAATCCCAAATAGACGCCGAGAGGGAGCAGCGCTCTGAAGGGCTTGAAACCGTGCGCGAGGAGGTCAAAGCGCTTCGCGAATTGATCAAGGCCACCCTGACGGGTGGTAGCAATCCGGGAGTGGGCATCCCCGCCGCTGCTGCACCGGCCGTGGAGATTATCTTCGACCGCAATGCCTACGAATTGGCCCCCGGTCACCGCGCCCTCCTGAACAGGGCCGAACTCATGCTGCGCAATGCGCCGAATGCCCGCGCCGTAATCACAGGCTTTGCCGACCGCACAGGTAGTGCCGATTACAATGCCTGGATCAGCGAACAGCGCGCCAAGGCCGTCCACGATTACTTTGTGGAAAAAGGAGTGAGTCCGTCGAGGCTCACAGTCACATACGTTGGTGACGCCGCCAGCTCCTCTCCCAATCCCGCAGACAGAAAAGTGGAAGTGCGGGTGGAGTAGGGTTGTCCTCTCCGAATGGTTTGACTTGAGATGTACTTATTTGACTCTGGATCGGAGGCTCTGATAAAATGATGCGTTGGCTGTATTCGGATCCACTCACGCCTCCTTCCGCCTGCGCTTCATCTCCCTGACTATGAGACCGAGTTCGCGCCCCATTTGTCCGCTCACCGAGGTGTTTTCGTCAGCGCGGCGTATGAGGTAGGGCATCACTTCTTTCACAGGGCCGAAGGGCACATACTTGGCTACATTGAATCCGGCAGCGCTCAGGTTGAAGCTGATGTGGTCGCTCATCCCGAGCAGCTGGGCGGAATACGCCCGCCGATCGTTCGGGTCAATTCCGTGGCGCACCAGCTCTGCAGCCATGAGCATGCAGCTCTCCTCGTTGTGGGTGCCTGCGCAAAATTCGATCCCGTCGATGTGCTCGATGCAAAACAGGATCGCCGCATTAAAATCGCGGTCTGTAGAGGCTTTGTCGGGCTGTATGGGGGAAGGGTAATCGTTTTCTTCAGCACGTTCGCGTTCCTTGTCCATGTAAGCGCCCCGCACTATTTTTACTCCGTAGTAGTAGTCTTCCGCTTTTGCCTTTTCGTAAGCCTCGATGAGGTGTGCCAACCGGTCGTGGCGGTACATCTGTAGGGTGTTGTGTACAATGGCGCGCTTTCCGTTGTACTTCTTCATCATCTGCGTGGCCAACTCGTCGATGGCCGGCTGAATCCAGCTTTCTTCCGCGTCGATAAATACGGCGGTGCCGGCATCTGAGGCCTTGCGGCAAATGGTTTCTACCCGATTCACCGCGTTTTTGTGCATGCGGGCCTCTTTTTCAGTGAGCTCAATTCCGCGGCTTACTTTTTCTAAAATGCGGTTTTTGGCCAGGCCCGATACTTTGAATACGCAATAGGGAATCGCTGAATTGGATGCCGATAGCTCGGCAGTCTCCAAAATCTTCGCCATGTTAAGGTCGAGTTCGTCTTCATCTGCGCGGCCTTCAACGCTGTAGTCCAAAATAGTTCCAATGTTGAAGGCAGCCAGGTCTTTGATGGTGGTCGCGCACTCTTCCACGGTTTCTCCACCCACAAATTGCTTAAAGATGGTCGCTTTGATCGCGCCCTTGATCGGCAATCGAAGCGCAAAGGCGATTTTGGACGCGTACTTTCCGATCATGCTCAGGGTGTGATTGCCGATGATGCGAAAGAGGACATAGGCGCGGCGAAGGTCGGTGTCATTTTTTCCCGAAAAGGCTGTCGCAGTATTTTCAAAAGATACCTCGGCTGTTTTGCCGTCTTTTTTCAAATCCGCCTCGGGTGCGGTAATGTCGTGTTTATCGATTCCCATTCTCAAAAACCCTTCTATCTTAGCGGCTCTTTTTACCCTATGTCAAATTTAGATATTCATCGCATAAAAACACCCGACCACGAAGTGATTGTGGGTCGATATTGCCTCGCTGAACTGGCGGAAATTCTCGCCGGTTCTACCTATGCCGAGGTAAAGTTATTCATTTTATGTGATGAAAATACACTCGAACACTGTTTGCCCCTACTCGCGGGTAAGGTAGAGCGCATGCGCAATGCAGAGGTAATTGAGGTGCCTCCGGGCGAGGAGAGCAAGTCAGTTGAGATCTGCACACGGCTCTGGTCTGCCCTCGGAGAGCTCGGCGCCGACCGCAGCAGTGTGCTCATCAACCTGGGCGGGGGCGTTGTGACTGATCTCGGTGGTTTCATCGCGGGCACCTTCAAGCGGGGCATCCGTTTTTTTAACATCCCCACCAGCCTTCTCGCCCAGGTCGATGCTTCCGTGGGTGGAAAAACGGGCATCGATCTCGGCAGCCTCAAAAATGAGGTGGGCCTTTTCAACAATCCCGACGGTGTGTATATTGACCCTTCTTTTCTCAACACGCTTCCGCGAAATGAGCTGCTCAGCGGTTTTGCAGAGATGATTAAGCACGCGCTCATCTGCTCACCGGGATATTGGCGCGCCATCAAGGAAGTCGATTTCTTTGAACTCGAATCACTTGATGCCCTCATCCTCCGCAGCATTGAGATAAAAAACGAAATTGTAGCCAGCGACCCCTATGAACAGGGCCGCCGCAAGATTCTCAATTTTGGCCACAGCATAGGCCACGCCGTAGAAGGCCTCTCGCTCGAAGGCGACGGGAAAAGTCTCCTCCACGGTGAGGCAGTGGCCATGGGCATGGTCTGCGAAGCCTTCATTTCCCACAAGTTCGGCCTGCTTTCAGAAGCGGAACTCAACGAAATTGCCGATTTTATACTCGGAATCTACAAGCGGGTGAAGCTCGACCGCCTCTCGCACCACCGCGTTATTGAGCTCATGCGTCACGATAAGAAAAACCGCAACGGCAAGTTCAACCTAAGCCTGCTCTCGGGCATCGGCGATTCTGTGGTGGATCAGGAAGTAAAGGCCGACCTCGTGATCGAGAGTTTGAATTTTTACGATCGCAGGGTATGACGGCGACTGATCTAATCACGGTTCGCAACGCCGGTATCACCGGCCGAATCACCGTCAATCTGCCCGCTTCCAAAAGCATCAGCAACCGCCTCCTCGTGATGCGCGCCCTCAGCGGGGGTGCCCTCGAGGTCGAAAACCTCAGTACCGCCGACGACACCCGCCTCCTCGATGCCGCCTTGCGCACCAACGGCAACGAATTGTGGATGGGCCATGCCGGCACGGCCCTGCGTTTCGGATTGGCTTGGGCTGCCGTGACCCCGGGTGTGCGCACCCTCAAAGGCTCTGAGCGACTCAGTCAGCGGCCTGTGGGGCCCCTGATCGATGCCTTGCGCACCCTCGGCGCCGATATTACCTGCACTGAGCGCGAGGGATACGCACCGCTTCGGATAGCCGGACGAAATCTCAAAGGCGGCTCCCTCACCCTCGATGCCTCCGTGAGCAGTCAGTTTATTACGGCCCTCATGCTCATAGCCCCTACACTTGAAGGCGGGCTGGAGTTGAACCTTTCCGGAAAACCCGTTTCCACCCCCTACCTCCGCATGACCGCGCGGCTTATGCGCTCCGCGGGTGTCGAAGTAGAGCGTACCGACACCCGCATTTTCATCCCCGAATCCACCTATGCCGAAGCGACAGTTGAGGTGGAGCCCGACTGGAGTGCCGCGTCTTATTTTTACACCGCTGTCGCGCTCAGCAGGGATTTAGAGGTTGAACTGCTCGGCCTTTCGGCAAAAAGTCTGCAGGGTGATGCCGCTGTGGCCGATATTTTCAATCGGTTCGGTGTCGACACGCGTTTTACGGCCCGCGGCGCCTTGCTTTCGGCTTCCGAAATATTTGACGACTCCGACAGTTTTGATTTTCTCTCTTGCCCCGATCTGGCACAAACTGTGGCCGTGGCCGCAGCCGGCCTGCAGATCCCCTTTTCACTCACAGGGCTCCAAACCCTCCGCATTAAGGAGACTGACCGAATAGCCGCTTTAGCCGCCGAGCTTGCTAAGTGCGGCACGGGCTGCAAGGCCGAGCCCGATACGCTCCATATTCGCCATTTTTCTGATGTGAGCGACATGCCCTCGATTGCTACTTATCACGACCACCGCATGGCCATGGCATTTGCCCCGCTCGCTTTGGCTCTGGGTGAAATTTCAATCGAGGATCCCGAAGTGGTCACCAAGAGTTTTCCCGAATTTTGGGCCGAAATGGGTAAGGTGCTTCAGGTGGTGCGCTGAAGTGGCTTATACACCGTCGGAGGTGGCAGTCCATGCCGACTCAATCATTCTTGTGATCAGCTCTTTCTTGTCGATCCCTACTGCCGCTGCCTGCTGGGGCACAATGCTGTATTCGGTCATTCCGGGCACTGTGTTGATTTCGATGGGTCTGAACCTGCCTGGTTCGTATTTGAAATCGATGCGCACCACCCCGCGGCATTCAAAGGCAGTTGCGATTCGGGCCGAAATTTCCCTGCAAAGGGCGTAGTCTTCTTCCGGAATGGGAGCCGGTGTGATTTCTTCGGTTTGGTCGTAGGCATACTTTGCGGCGAAATCGAAAAACTCCTTTTTCGTGGAGATTTCGGTTACCGCGAGGGCTTCACTCGTACCTGGCCCACAGATTACTCCGCAGGTCACTTCCCTGCCCGAGAGAAACTCTTCGATGAGTATTGCGCTTCCTTTGCTAAAGGCCAGTTCTGCGGCAGCCCTCAGCTCTTCAGGTTTTTTCACTTTCGACACTCCGAGACTCGATCCGCCCTCATTGGGTTTCACAAAAAGCGGGTATTTCAATTCTGCGCCAATGGCATCTGTATCGAGTTCGGATATGTGGTGAAGCACAATTCCCCGCGCTGCGTCAAAGCCGAGGTGGCGAAGCATGCGGGCGGTGAATAGCTTGTTGAATGTCAGTGAGGTGTTCATCACTGATCCCGTTGTGTAAGGCATACCGATCATGTCGAAGTAGCCCTGCAGCTTCCCGTCTTCGCCGGGTGTGCCGTGTACCATCACGAGGCAGAGGTCGGGGCGGTAGTTCACACCGCTGATGTCGAAGCTAAAGTCGTTGCGGTCCACTTCAGCCTCACCGGCTTCGGTGTGGGCGTACCAGCGCAGGGGCTCGATGGTGATGATTACGGGACGGTAGCGTTCGCGATCAATGTTTTTCATCACCATGGCTGCGCTTTTTATTGATACTTCGGCTTCTCCGGAGTACCCTCCGCAAATGATGGCAACAAGTTTTTTCATGGGATTCGGACGTTCTGAGAGTCAAAGGTAGGCAAGGTACAGCGCCTAAACTGCCCGGGTATTTCGAACTTTGAACATCCCGATCCTCATAACCCGGGAATACTATATTTCTGCGATTTGCGTTAAATTCAACCCCCGCAGTTCGGTAAGTGAATGTTATCTTTGCGACAACCGCGAAAAGGCCCAAAGTGAAAAAAATCTTTCGAATTTTAACAGGTACCAGGTTGTGGATCAATCTGGGTTTGATTGTGACTGTCATATCCCTGGTGGTCGCAGGCACATTGTTTTGGCTCAGTGTATTCACCCGTCATGGCGACGCGGTTCAGGTGCCTGATCTCACGGGGTATGAGATTGAAGATCTCCCTGAGGCACTCGAAAAAAGGTACCTTACTTACGAGATTACCGACAGTATCTACAGCGATGAGCAACCACGAGGCTCTGTGGTTCAGCAGAACCCCCTTCCCGGAAAAACGGTGAAGCGCGACCGTGCGATTTACCTCACTGTTAACAGTGTTTTGCGGGAAACGGTCATCATGCCTGACCTTTCGGGAAAGTCGCGGCGCATCGCCATACCCATGCTCGAGATCTCGGGGCTCGAACTGGAGGAGCTCAGCTATAAGCCGGATGAGTCGTGCACAGGTTGTGTGCTCGATCAGCTTTACAATGGCAAGACCATTGACCCCGGTAGTCAGATTCGAAAAGGAGAAAAGATCACCCTCGTGCTTGGGCAGCGCTCCAATGAACTCACAAAGGTGCCCCGCCTTCTCGGTCTCTCATTCGATGATGCGAACGCACTACTCAACGCTTATTCGCTCAATATGGGTACAGTACTTTCCTGCGAGGGTTGCGAGACCGCTGAAGATACTTCGGCGGCTTTTGTGATCAATCAGTTGCCCGCCGGGCGCGAAAATGCCGGGCTGGGATCTTTTGTAGACCTCTACCTGAGCACCGATTCATCCAAGGCTGCTTCTTTTATCGAGCCTGCTGACACCACTAATGCTACCAATTCATCGTTGTATGATCTTGAAGAGAATTAGTCTGATCGCCTCCTTTCTGTCGTTCGCCTTCGGCGCAATTGCCCAAGAGGAGGTTTATCCGGCCACCATCAACACTCAATTGCTCACACACCCGGAGAAGAAAATGCTGAAATCTCGTGTTTCAAGCGATATGAAAGACGGTGATTTGATAGAGCTGCCTTTCATAGACGATTTTAGCACCGACCGGTTTCCCGGAAATGCGGCAGGCCTCCCGCCACTGTGGACGAGCCGCAATGCCACCCGCAACTTTAGTATGGCCGTGAATCCCCGCAGCGCCGGTACAGTGACCTTCGACGGGGTCGACGCAGTTGGATATCCCTACACCTGGTCGGCAGGCGTGGGTGTTGCCGACACCCTGGAGTCTGTTCCGATTGACCTCACCGGCGATGCCTCATCCGGAATCGGTATCAGCTTCTTTTACCAGCCACAAGGCAACGCGGTGTTCGGCCCCACAGCAGGTGTCGACAGCCTTCGATTGGAATTGTATGCCCCTGAACTCGATCAGTGGTTTTGGGCGTGGAGTACCGTGGATGTTTCAGAGACTGAGGAGTTCACTTTTGTATATTTACCCATCACGCAGCCCCGTTACCTTAAGGAGGGATTCAAGTTTCGCTTTCGCAATTTTGCAAACCTCCAGGGAGCTTTCGGAGTTTGGAACCTCGATTACTTGAGGTTGGATCAGAACAATCTCAATAATTCGCCTGTAGTAGATGATATTGCTTTCACACTTAAAGAGAACACGCTTTTTAAAGAGTACACTGAAATCCCTCGCCCGCACTATGTCAACATGGACAATCCGACGGGCCAAATGAGAGAAAGCGTTGATGCGCGCCTCAGAAATATGAGCGCAACCAACCGTACCATGGTGGGCAATGAAATTCGAATTTTACGAGACGGTGCTTTGGAGGGAGTTTTTCCAAATGGCAACAGCCCGGCGATCATGGCGGGATCGACGTTAGATTACAACCACTCTGTCGCCAACGAGCCGAATTCATTTGTGTACGAAGCCGATATTCAAAGTGGACCGTTAGCTTTTGATGTGGAGATTCTGCACAATGTTCAGGACATTGATGCCACTGCGAGCAACGATACCATGCGTTTTCAGCAGCGCTTTTTCACGGATTACGCCTATGATGATGGCAGTGCTGAGTGGGCCTATGCCGTGGCCGGGACGGGATCTGAAGTCGCGATGCAATTCACGACTTTTGAGGAAGACGAAATTTTTGCAGTGAAAATTTACACCATGCCTTTTGGCAACAATTACGAGAACACTTCATTTACAGTATCGATATGGGAGGATTCCGGAAATGGCCCGGGGGCACCTCTCGCTGAAGAATTAAAGGGAATTGTGCACGGCGTTGACAGCTA